>PKYU01000500.1 GCA_003132765.1 Chitinophagaceae bacterium
GAGCCGGCGCCGCCACCGCCGCCGCCATAGTAATATATGCCTCCACTATAGGTTCCGTTTCCGCCGATTCCATCACCACCTTTATAAACTGTTGTCCCTATACAACCTGTAGTTGAACCAGTACCCGGACTGCCGTTATTTGATTGTCCACCAGCCCCTCCGGTTGCAAGAATTATACCAGTGGAACTAAACCATGAATTTCCTCCTGAGGCTCCATTTCCAGTGCCGCCGTTTCCTCCCTTAGCTACAGTCACTGTATAATTATTTCCGGGAGTTACTGAAATACTGTTTTTGCTTGAGTATGCGCCACCTGCCCCTCCGCCGCCGCCATAGGGATTAGAGGTTGTTCCGTTTGAAGTTACTCCTCCACCTGCACCGCTAGCTCCCCAACATTGAACATTTACACTGGTTACGCCTGCCGGACAGGTCCAGGTGTAGGTTCCGTTAGTGGTATAAGAGTTGGTAGTTTGGCTTAAACTCTTTTTGAAATTGAATAAGAAAATTGCTATTATCAGAATCAATCGACCAATAGCCTTTTTCCATACCCTCGCTTTTCCCATCATTTTTTATTTGTCAAGATTTTTCATAGTGTCGAACTTTAGGAAGGAGAATATTGCATCATACCCTTCATAAACGTATTCATTGCTTTTTCTTATGGAATTTTTTTCTAATTTTTAATTACATCAATTTGAGGGAACAGTATAATCAACAATCCATTAACGAGTTACGTTTTTCTTTATTGTCCTTTCGTTGCCGTTTTTTCTACTATTTGGGTAATAATTATTACACCGATTTTTTTATACAAAAATTATTCATGTTCAATTACTTATGTTGGATATATGAACCGAAAAGATTGAATCTTGTCTATAAAGAATAAGTAAAACATTTTGTCTTGTTGGGGGAAATCAGCAGTTGATTTTTTGATAGAGTTTGGGGTCATCGCTTCATTTAACCCTATTCACCTCGGAAATTATTTGACGGGCCGGAAAGTAAACACTATTGGAGTCAAAAGATTATTACCAGGAAAACTCCCGCAACAAAGAAATGGTGACAAGAATTATCAATTTAAACTCGAGAGAATGAGGTAAAAAGTAGTGAGAGATTTATTTAGGTTCATTCTCAGTATGGTCCTTCAATTGTTCCTCTATTTGGTCCTTTTTGAATATTACAATTTCTGGGTTCTCCCTGTACATTTCTAACTTTCCGGTTATACAAACTTCAGCGCCTTTTTAATATTCTTCAGGCTTGTAGAATTCGTCTCTCAATTTACCTCTTATTACAATCGTCAGGGGTGCATCAGGGTAAAAACCTCCAGCATTCAGCAAAGTGAGCGAGTTTTTTTCAAAAAATTTTCCTCCAAATATTTTAGTACAAATCTTAACTGTTTCCCCAATATGATTCTTGGCATCATTCACTTTAATTTCAGTTTGTGAAAATGCCGATATCGTTACAAAACATAGCAACGCAGTTAATATATTTTTCATAACTGAAAGGTAAGACAAGGAATCAGAAATACTTCATGTGGTAATTTAAAGCCTGATATTATTGCCGGTTTTTCATAATTTGGTTTATGGAAAAGGGAAGCGGAGGAAGTTGTAGGGGGATTGGCGAATATTTTAAAACTAAGTAATCAATGTGCTATTATAACGGTCAAAAGGTTAATCATGATGAATATATCCGGTTAAAGAACCTGGAAAAACTGGTTTCGATGTATGATTTTTTGTCCCGTGATCTGCAGGTAGGTTTTGATTATAGTCAAAATGCCGTTCTGAAGCCTAACCCTGAAAAGAATGATTTTGATATCTTACAAATGGAATAAGGTTTTATTCCGCATTACCTGAAAACGAGAGAAGATGTTTTTAAGTTGAGAAATGGTCATAAAGATGATAAAGGAAAATACCATTCCCCGATCCTCACGCTGAATGCAGTTTGTGAAGAATTGCTGTTACCGGGAAAAATTTATAAAGACNNGCGTCATCAGGCTTCTATGAATGGAGGCACGTCTATCCGCTGAATAAGAGAACAGGGCTGGCTTTAAAGACTGCAAATAAGTACCCTTACTACATCACCTTAAAGGACAGAAATTATTTTTTTATGGCGGGTATTTGGCAACCCTGGACGGATAAGAATACCGGGGAACATGTTGAATCTTTTGCTATAGTTACCACCAAAGCAAATGAATTAATGGCGCAAGTACACAATAGTAAAAAGAGAATGCCCACTATTTTAAATGATGACCTTGCTTATGAATGGATATTTGGCGATCTCAATGAGAAAAGAATTTTGGAAATTGCCGCTACTCAGTTTCCCGCTGAAAAAATGCAGGCACGTACAATTGCCAAAGATTTCAGGGAAGCCCCGGAACCAACTAAAGAGTTTAAATATGAAGAGCTGCCCCCCTTGAATNNATTTATTTTTATAATACCCTCCGGCACGAATCAGGTAGCTCTCTCCATATTGTTTTTTTACACTATCAATAGCCTGGTATAACCTTATGGTTTCCTGGGTATCATCAAACAGGTTGATCTGGTAAGTTCCGGCAATCAGGTCTGTAAAGCGCACCCCGATCAATCGTATTGNNCGCCTGTTGTATAGTTTATCAAATAATTCTTTTACCTTTTTTAGCAACACATGGTCGGCAGCGGTATAATATATGGATGCCTGTTTTTGTTCCGTTTGAAAATCGCTATACCGGATTTTTACTGCGACGCAACCCGTAAGTTTATTTTTTGAGCGAAGCTCAAAAGCAATTTTTTCAGTCATCCGCACCAGCTCTTTATGTAAAAAAACCATGTCAATCGTATCTGAATCAAAGGTCTGTTCGGTACTTACAGACTGTT
>PKYU01000200.1 GCA_003132765.1 Chitinophagaceae bacterium
AACTAAGGTTTTTCTTTGTGTTATTCGTGGCTTTGGGGAAATAATTGTAAAGTATTGAAGGTAAATATATCAATGCAAATTCTTCTCCTTCTTAAATAATTGAATTGTTTTATTGGTAATAATAGGTTTAGCCCAGAAGCTAATACTTAAAATATAACCAAGCGTAATGAATAAAAATATCATCCCGGTTTTGAGAGAAAATAGATCACTGATTCCTCCAATTAATATTTGAACAACTGCTCCGCCAGCGATTCCGGTCATAAGAATTCCTGCGAAAGAACCATGATGTTTAGAAACCGAATTGNNCCACTATTACCGGGTACATCACTGATAGAAAGAATCCTGAAACCGGAAAAGCCCACAGCGAAATATTTTCATTTCCCCACAGCCCTAAGGATAAAGCAAAAATTGCAAGAATAGTAAACCAGCGCAACACTAATTTACTATCAAAGACTTTCAACAAAACAAGCCCAAGCATGCCCCCCACTGTCATCAATCCCCAGAAGTAGGATACAGCATCCGCACCTATAGTCTCAGGATTAAAACCATGATATACTTTCAAAAATTTTGACATCCAATAAGAAATTCCCTGCTCTGTGCCCACATAACAAAATATACCCAGAAAAAATAAGATGACATATTTGTTTTTGAATAATTCTACGTAACTCGCTCTTGAGCCAACTTTTTCATCTTCCTTCAATTCTACTTTTGGAAATTTCACCAGAAAAATAACTACAATCATAACAAGTCCTATCACGGCAAAAACCCAATACACCGAAACCCAGGACATCGTTTTTGGAACCATACCACTTAATAATCCAATGAATGGTTTCTGTACATTGCCTTTATCCATATTGGATACCAGGTAGGAATACATCTGCGGACTGATAAATGAAGCAAGGCCAAATATGAGTTGAGCCAAAACAGAGTTGAAANNGGCCTCACCACCTGATACTCTCAAAAGAGGATTGATAACAACCTGCAAAGCAGCCATCCCTGTTCCGATGGTAAATAATGAAATAACAAAAACATTAAATCCGGGACGAATAGCAAAGCCAAGCGCCCCCAGAAAAGCAAGTACAAAGGCGAGTATCATCATTCTTTTTTCGCCCCACTTTTCTACAAGGAATCCAGATGGAATTGACATTACGCCATACGCAATAAAGAAAGCAAAGGGTAAAAATCCTGCCATAGTCTCTGTGAGATTATAGCTTTGTGAAACATTCGGATTTAGCGCACCAAGGATATTGGTCAGGAAGGAAATGACAAAAAAAGTCACCAATATAAGCCCCACAATGTAATAGTTATGTTTCAATATGCTATTTTTTATCGGTTTTATATATTTAATTTCAATCAAAGGAAAATTAAGGAGCAAAGCCGCAGTGTATTATATCTGCGGCTTATTCACTATGTATTATTGTGTGAAATTAATTTACTTAATAAATGGTGCAGTTATAATTCCAGTTTACCCCAACCCTGCCGGTATTCCCTTTTTACAAATTGGTTGGCCGCTTCAAAATTCGTGATACGCATATTAGCACCATCCCATTTATAAGTAATATAACGGCCAGGGGTAGTTATATCTTCAACATCGCCATAGACAGGATCATGTCGCTTAATTTTTTCTCGGATATTAAAGCTCCTAAGCAACAGGTTCCCCATAAGTACTGTTTCAGTTAGTGGGCCGGCATAACCAACAAAAGGTGAATCCACTTCTGCATTTCCATAGCCGGCAATACAAGCATCTATCCATTGCCACCAATGTCCATCCATACCACCTTCTATTCGGGGATATTTCTTTGGAATATTAATATCTTTATTTAAGGAAAGTGGTAGCAAACGTGGATGGCTTCCGCCCCATCCGCAGGAAACTTTGCCCTTGGTGCCAATAAATAAAGATCCTCCTTCAAAGTCATTCTCTTCAGGTATATCAGCAAGTGCCTCATTTTCATTTACATCAGGATCGAGTTCTTCAGGCCTGTCAGGAACAAACCCACCATCTATCCAATATAATTTTAAATCACGTCCATCCTTTAATTTAAACTTATATTCAAGTTTACTGGAAACGGGAATGCTTTCAGGATAATCGGCTTCCTGGAAAATGCCTGAATAAATGGTACTTGCCATACCGGTAATTTCAGTCGGATAACCCAACTTGAGTAGTTTAAACGAGGGACCAATAATGTGGCAAGCCATATCCCCCAAAGCACCGGTTCCAAATTTCCACCACCCTCTCCAGTTAAACGGAACAAGGTTATCAATATAATCAGTATCTGGCGCTGTGCCGAGCCAAAGATCCCATTTCAGCTCTTTAGGCACTGGTGGCCGGTCTTTGGGCCAGGGTATTCCCTGCGGCCACACGGGACGGTTAGTCCAGTTATAGACACTAGTTATATCGNNATCACCCCTGCTTCAAACCATTCTCTCATGGTGCGCATGCCATCGCAGGAAGCGCCCTGATCGCCCATTTGCGTAACTACTTTATATTTTTCAGCAGCCAGGGTAAGAATCCGGGCTTCGTAAATATCGTGCGTTAAAGGCTTTTGTAGGTATAAATGTTTATTCATTTTCATGGCGCTCAACCCAACTATGGCATGATTGTGATCAGGAATAGCTACAGATACAGCATCAAAATTTTTACTTTCTTTTTCAAACATTTCCCGCCAGTCATAGTAAAATTTAGCATTGGGGAATTCTTTCCGCCGGGGCGCCGCCATACGATCATCTACATCACACAAAAATGAAATCACCGCATTCTTCTTTGGTGCCATTGCGTAATGATGAATATCATTTTCCGCTTCACCGCCGCAGCCAACAGCAGCGATATATAATTTATCACTTGGCGCTATATAACCCTTTCCTCCTAAAACATGACGGGGAACGATAGTAAATGCTGCTGCAGTCAGAGTAGAATTCTTAATAAACTCACCGCGGGAAATCAATTTTTTAGGAGATAATTTTACATTTTCTTCCATGGTTATTTAATTTTTATTTCAAGAATTGAATCCAATTACACGAATTAATTAATACAAAACGAATCGTGACACTGTATATCCGAACTAAAATATTTAATTATTTAGCATAAAAATTCGCGTAATTCTTAGTAATTAGTGTTATTATATCTAATTATAATTTTCTAATCTTAATATTCCTGTACCACAGTTTACCATTCTCAGTTCCCTGAAATGAGATATGCCCCTTTTTAAAAGTGCCAAAGCGTGGCCATTCANNCGCTGCAGAAATCAAATCATATAAATCGCCAGCCCGGCATTTTAAGATTCGACCATCGTCGTTGCAGGCCAGGTCAGCTATCTGCATTTCAGGGCCTGATTCATAAGTATTTTTGTATTGAGGAGATTCATTTACATAAAACATAATGCCGCTATTAGCACACGGCTCCATTTTCCACTCTAACTTAAGATCAAAATTTTCAAACTCATCATCCGTTACCAGGTCTGCAAAATCATTATATACGCTTTTCTTGGTTTTATATAACATGATCATTCCATCTTGCATCTGCCAGGCTTTACCCGGAGCCTTTTCCTGGTAAGAATGCCAACCCAATAAATCTTTCCCATTAAACAGAAGCTTCCAGCCTTCCTGGGTTTCCTTCTGGGTAAGGATATTGGATATTTGACAAAAAGTAAAATTAAAGGAAAGGCAACTAATAATTACCAGGGAGGATAATTTTGCAAGCATCGTTTTATGTTTATTTAGCTAAGATAATGTTTGTGTGATTAATTTTTAATGAATATTATTCATCTGTTCTTTTTGCTTTCGCTTTCAACTCGGTAACCGGCACTGTCATCATCCTTCCAATTGGCTTACCATTCCTATAAGTAATTAATTTAAGTTGTACAGCATCATCAGGAACTATTAGTGGCTCTGTATATTTCGGATAAAAATTATCAGGAAAAGAATTATCAAAAGAATAATAAATATCGAGGCCTTCAATTTCTGTGCTTAACTCAACGATTAATTTATTATCAGGAGAAGCACTTGCATTGATAATCGGGTCATATATGCTGGGTGCATATTTTACACGGGCCACATCATACCGTGCAAAATGCTTTTCAACACGGCTTACAAAATTATCCCAGTTCTTACTTTCTTTTGGCGACCAAAGATCTTCGGAAATAGCAAATGCCCTTGGCCATGTCATATACTCTGCATGACGCATATTATATACCTGCTCTGTCCATAAATTTGCCTGCCCACCTTTTATAAATTTTGGATTTACACTATCCGGAACTGGTTCAAATTCATAGGCTTTTTTTAACCTGAGTGTTGAATATATATGAGGTTCAATTGCCGGGTCGCCCTGCATATAATCAATGTAAGCAAATGTTGTTGGGCTCATCACCACATCATGCCCCATTTTAGCTGCTTGTATGCCTCCTGCCATTCCCCTCCAGCTCATTACCACAGCATTTGGCGCTAAACCGCCTTCCAGTATTTCATCCCAGCCCATAAATTTTTTACCTTTAGATTCCACGATTTTTTCCAGTCTTTTCTCAAAATAGCTTTGCACTTCCTCCATATTTTTTAAACCTTCTTTTTCCATCAGTGCTTTTATGGCATCACTTTTTTCCCAAAAGTTTTTGGGGCATTCATCTCCACCCATATGTATATATTCAAAAGGGAAAAGCTGCGCAACCTGCGTTAATACTTTATCTAAAAATTCATATACTTTTTCATTGGCAGGGCAAAGTGTATTATCAACTAATGCAACTGGAGGCTGGCCGTGAGACCAATCCATAATTTCCTCACCGGAACGAACATGATAGTTTTCTGCGCCCGATGTACAGGATAATTCAGGATAGGATACCACTGCGGCGAGGCTGTGGCCGGGCACATCTATCTCCGGTAAAATATTCACAAATCTGTCTTTAGCATATTGAACAATTTCCTTAATATCATCCTGGGTATAAAACCCGCCGTAATTGCGGGGTGCATTTGCGGCAGGCGGGGTAAAGGTTCCAAAGTATCCAACCTTCTTCACATTCCATGCACCCACTTCCGTTAGCCTGGGCAATCCTTTTATTTCTATTCTCCATCCTTCATCATCGGTAAGGTGCATATGCAGCAGGTTATATTTGTACCGCACCATTTGATCTATATATAGCTTCACTTCATCTTTTGCAAAAAAGTGCCGGGATACATCAAACATTAATCCCCTCCATCCAAATCTTGGGTAATCAGTGATAGAAACACATGGTGCTTCCCATTTTACATCTTTTACCTTTACTGTACTTTCTATTTCTTTAGGAAATAACTGTACCAATGATTGTACTCCATAAAATAAGCCGGCAGGCTCATTGGCCATAATGGTGATATTTTTTGGAGTAACCCTTAAGCGATACCCTTCTTTGCCAATTACTTCATCTTTCCTTTTATTCAATATCAATTTTATTGTAGCTGCAGGCACAATAGTTTTCACGCTAACCTGAATACCAGTAGGAGTAGACAGCCGCTGCTCTAAAAAAGAAATTACTTCTTTCATTTCTCCACGTGAGGGAGATTCTATCACAATATTTTTCGGAAGAGTAAAAAATCCTTCATTTTCAACAACGGAAACTGGCTGCGGAATAATTGCNNCAATTCGGGGCGAACTATTTTGGCAAAATGAAATAAATGTGATTAAACAGGAGAAAATTATTATTGAAATTTTTTTCATAATTCAAGCATTTTTAATAATTATAAACAGATGACAAAATAAACGATGTTGTAAAATAATTAAAAACTACTTATTCTAATTAAATAATAATATCTACCTACTGATATTTATTTCATTTGCAAAATTTAAATTAGTGAAAATGGATTCTAAAAAGGGGTGCTAATTAATAATGCTTGACAAAACTTATTTTCTATTCTTTAAGGCCTTTAATTTCAACATGTTCTTCAGTTCTGCACGGATTTCCGAATTCAGAATCGATTTGCCTTTTATTGTTGATGGTCTTGTAAAAATCATCCAGGAAGCGATTAACAAACTTGACATACTTTGGGCTTAATAATGTGCAACTATCATATACTTTATATATATCCGGTTTCAATCGATTATATAATTCAATAGTTGATGCAAAATTATTCATATTATTTTCACAATAGCCACGATATAATCTTACCAGATCGGATGAAATACCCAATTCAGGTGCCGGCCCTGCGTAAGGTGCGTCTACAATACCTGCGTGATCAAAATCATACGGGACCGAAATAGGAAGCATCAACGTATCTTTCGTTATCAAAACTATGTTCTGGAGGTAAGGAATCCCCCAATCAGTATTACCGATCAAATATTCAAACACAGCCATTTTTCTAAACTCATCGGCATTGGTACCCTGCATTCGCAGCATTTTCTTCTTCCAAATAAAGGACTGATTTCTTGCAGCCATCGGTTTTTCATCTTCCAGCAAAAAACAAGCATGGGATCCTGTTTTGGCAGGGTTCAGCGAGTCCTCAAAATCTACCATGGCCAATCTTGCCCTGAAGCTCCGGGGGGAAATCAGGTTATATATTTTATAACAAAGAAATTCTTTAATCACATAATTATCTCCCTGGCAAGGCACTACGAGCTTCAATTTAGACTGGTTCTCAAAAACGGTATTTTTTGTTGAGCCGCCTTTTGCAAAATCCAATAAAAGAGGGGGCTGTGTGCACATTCCTTTCATCTTACGAAAATGGCCCTTGGTCTTTGCCTTCAATTGTATTGAAATAAGGCTACCGTCCTTTTCCCGGTATTGCAATAATATCGGGTGATAAGAACTATTTTCGCTGATATCCTTATAAAGGTCTTTTAAATTTCCGGCGAGACTAAAATGAAGAATCGTATCACTTTCGAAAAGTCTGCTTGCAGCAGCTTCTTCGGCTGTTTGAGACTTATACTCGGAAGTTTCCTGGGCAATTAATTCGAGGGAATGAAAAAAGAAAACCTGTAAGAAAAAAGTAAAAAGAATTTTTCTTAAAGTCATATTCCCTGAGTTTAGGAACAAATCTATTTCTAATTAACGATGTCTGCAATTGTCTTTTAAAAAAATCCAGGAATAATTGGTTTGGAATGTTTTGATTTTTCAGGAAAGATTTGATTTTCGAAATGTGAGAATTTGAAAACGGGATTGCACCCAATCAGAATCTTCCCATTATGCCTCTCTGTCCAATAAGAAATGTGCAAGCTCTTCGAGGGGCTTTTTCCTTTCAGAAATCACAGCAATATCCTCCAGGTGCTGCAAGGCATTTGCAAAATATTTATGCTTCAATTCTTTGGCCCATTGGTCTACTTTACAGGATTTGTAAATACTGGTAACCTTATCAATTTTATTCTCATCATTATTCTTCAATAATTCATGCAATTCTTCAAGTTGCCCGGGCGATGCAGCATTCATTGCCTGAATCAGCAGGAATGTCTTTTTATTAGATGCAATGTCGCCTCCTGGTTTTTTACCAAATTTTCCAGGGTCGCCAAAAACATCGAGGTAATCATCCTGTATTTGGTAGGCAATGCCCAGATTTTTTCCAAAATCATACAAATGCTGCTGATTGCCCATCCCTGCCCCACCAAGTACAGCTCCCAGTTGCAGGCTGGAAGCAAGTAATACGGAAGTTTTAAGTCCAATCATTTCAACATATTCTTCAAGACTAACGTTTTCCCTTTTCTCAAACTCCATATCCAGTTGCTGACCTTCGCAAACCTGCATCGCATTTGTATTAAATATTTTAAGGATCCTTTGCAAATAATCCTTGTTGATATTTTTTATACTTTCATATGCTGCTACCAACATCACATCTCCCGAAAGCAATGCCGTAGAATCTCCAAATTTTGTATGAACCGTTGCCATTCCTCTCCTTAGTGGCGCTTTGTCCATAATATCATCATGTACCAGCGTAAAGTTGTGAAAAAGTTCTATCGCATTGGCAACATGCCATGAATCGGGATTTATTTCGTCCACAAGTTCGTTACCCATAATACACATAACCGGCCTGATGCGCTTGCCACCAAAAGTTAACAGGTATTGGGCGGCATCGTAAAGCAGTTTTGGGTGCACGGGGAAATGACGAATATTAAATTTTTCTTCAAAAATTTTCGATAGATCTTGAAAAGAATGCATGAATGATAATTACAGGTTTGTATGATTTTATTTCTTTATAGTTAAACCTAGGGCTAACGCGAATTTATGGCATTAGAAATTTTGGAAGTATTTGTCTATACTCAAAAACAGAATGTAATTATTTTGATCATGCCAACCGGAAGAATTAATAACAATTCAAAACTATATGGCTGTTTAATGTTTATTCATTTTTTCCATTTTTTTGAATGGCTTTGGATTTTCTTAGGCTGGATTTTAGGATTCTTATGAACAGCTTTCTCTATCAAATTTTTGACTCCCGGGATCCACTCAAAATCAAGCTGTCTTTTTTCAAGATTAGCGGCAACCAGTTTTATCCCGATTTTATCCCCCATCCTGAATTTCTTCCCGGTCCTAAGCCCTACCAATGCATAGTCAGTATCGTCATGCCGAAAATCGTCATAGTCAGATAGGTCCCGAACTGAAACCAGGCCTTCGCATTTTTCATTTACTGTTTCCACCCAGAACCCAAATGAAGCTACCCCGCCGATGACCCCTTCCATATCTTCACCAACCTTATCCATCATAAATTCGACCTGTTTGTACTTATTTCCGGCACGTTCCGCATCCATTGCTGATCTTTCTTTAGTGCTACAATGCCGGCATTTATCTTCCATTTTTTTATCAGGTTGTATCTTATTTTCGAGCACATCCTGCAATATCCTATGCACCATTACGTCAGGATACCTCCTTATAGGGGACGTAAAATGACAATAGTGTTCAAAGCCCAAACCATAATGCCCAATATTTTCAGAAGTATAAATAGCCTTTGCCATTGTTCGGATACCCAATTGTTCCAATACATGTTGCTCAGGCTTACCATGAACATCACTCAGTAATTGATTGAATGATGCAGCCACTTCGGCTTCGTTGTTCATATTAAAAGTATATCCGAATTTTTTTGCAAAAGCTACAAAAGGTTTCAATTTTTCATCATCCGGTGTATCATGAATGCGATATGGAAAAGGGAGCGGCTCTTTATTTACTTTAATTTTGGCGATGTGTGCTGCCACAGTTCTGTTTGCCAGCAGCATGAATTCTTCAATTAGCTGGTGTGCTTCCTTACTTTCTTTTACGATGATCCCAATGGGTTTCCCTTCAGCATCCAGCCTGAATTTAACTTCCGTAGACGAAAAATTGATTGCACCGTGTTTAAATCTTTCTTTGCGGAAATTTTTTGCCAGAGCATTCAGGTGCAAAATTTCATCGGAATATTGGCCAGATTTCGATTCAATTATTTCCTGCACTTCATCATAGTTAAACCTGTGATTACTGTGGATTAAAGTTTTGCCCAGCCAGTAATTTTTTATCTTTCCTTTAGAATTTATATTGAAAATAACAGAAAAGGTAAATTTGTCTTCATTCGGACGAAGAGAGCAGAGTTCATTTGAAATTATTTCAGGCAGCATGGGATTTACCCTGTCAGGTAAATAAACACTTGTTGCCCTTGTATATCCTTCCTCATCCAGCGCTGTTACGGGTCTTACAAAATGACTAACGTCTGCAATATGCACTCCGATCTCATACTCATCACTGCCTGCATTTTTTATAGAAAGTGCATCGTCAAAATCTTTCGCATCGGCCGGATCAATTGTGAAAGTGAGTACGTCCCGGTAATCTTTTCTTTTTACCAATTCAGTAGGATCAATGAAGGGGTTTAATGCGGCAGATTCATCCAGAACGATTTTTGGAAATTCAAGAGCAAAACCATTTTGGATCAGGATCTCCTTCATAGCCATATCGCCCTGGTCTTTGGCCTTCATTACCATTACCACTTCACCCTCGGGCTTTTTGGCGCCTTTTTCCCAATTTAGGAATCTGACCACCACTCTGTCATTATTTTCAGCTCCATTTAAATTTCGGGTACTTATATAAAAATCAGGCATTGGTTTCTGACTATCCGGCTTAAAGAATGCAAAGTTTTCGTTGACTTCTATATTCCCGATAAATTCGATTTGCTTGCGTTCAACAACTTCCTCTATAATGCCCTCTACTCTTTTCCCATTGGTTTTCCTGACTTTTACTCNNTGGCTTAACCAGCACATCATTATCGCTCCCTTCTGCAATAACATACCCGATTCCGGATCGGGTAATTTCCAAAACTCCTTTTACCAGCGGGTCCGGCTTCTTCTTTCCTGTTTTTTTACTCATAAACTTCTTTCAATCACATTTAGTGTCTTCAGGCGCAATTTACATAATCTATTGGAAGGAATATTTTTGACCCGGAGTTCTGGGACGTAAATGAAAAGAATATACCAATTACCGAAATTGTAAGCCATTTGTATGGAACCTGATTCTTAATTCAAGGATGATTAAATTTGTATAAACTATTTACTATGCCAAACTATGATACTCTATCTGCAGCCATCAATAGTTTATATGATAGAGGATTTACTAAAGATTTTAATATTGCCTTTGATAAGCTTATTTGCCATGCAACTAATGAATGCCTGAATCCGTATGAATTTGAAATAACGGAAGTATACCGCTTTGAAGGCGAAACGAATCCCTCAGACGAANNATGAAAGGGACAATTGTAAATGCATATGGAACCTATGCTGATCCGGCGTCTGATGAAATGATTAAAAAGCTTTCTATGCGCCATTAAAAAATGATGGATATGCACTAAAATTCAGTTAAACCAAACATTATGCTTAACAGGAGAAAATTTTTACAGCTTTCCAGTCTTTCTGCCCCTTTACTTTCTGTAAAGGGCATTTTTAAAAGCGGTACAATTCAAACGAAACCCATCGTCGTCTCTACCTGGGAAACCGGAAAGGATGTTAATGCTGAAGCGTGGAAGGTTTTGTCAGCCAATGGCAGGGCCTTAGATGCCGTAGAAGCAGGTGCCCGACAGGTAGAAAGTATCATTAATTGTTGCGTGGGACTTGGCGGATACCCGGACAGGAATGGGATTGTAACTTTAGATTCCTGTATCATGGATGAGCATGCAAATTGTGGATCAGTTGGAGCTATTGAACCCGTTCTCCATCCGGTTTCCGTTGCCAGAAAAATCATGNNAAAATTGTCGCCCGAAGCTGAGCAGGCTTACAAGGAATGGCTGAAAAAAAGTAATTATAATCCTGAAATAAATATTGAAAATAAGAAAGGGAACGGTCCATTTGCTCCTTCAGCTTTTGAAGACGGCTCCCCAAATCATGATACGATGGGATTGGTAGCTTTGGATGCTTCAGGCAATATGAGCGGCGCCGTAACAACAAGCGGTATGGCCTTTAAGATTCATGGGCGTGTCGGAGATTCACCCATCATAGGCGCCGGGCTGTTTGTGGATAATGAAGTAGGCGCGGCTACCTCTACCGGTGTTGGTGAAGAAGTAATGCGTATATGCGGCACGCACCTGGTAGTGGAATATATGAGACAAGGCTATTCTCCTGAAATTTCCTGCCGGAAGGCAGTTGACCGAATTGTTAATAGAGATAGGGAAAAAGCAAAAACATTACAGGTCGGTTTTTTGGCGCTAAATAAGAAGGGAGAATATGGAGCGTTTGCCATACAAAAGGGTTTTGTTTTTTGCGTAAAAAGTAACGGCGAAGAAAAAATTATTCCATCTAAATATATTTATGAATAACCGGATTGGTACTAAACCATTTCATATTTTTTCCGCACCTAAATCATTTTAGAAACCTACTTTACAAACGGAGCTACTTCTACTTGATAACAAAGAAATCATGAAGCTTGAAATAATCGGTTTTAACATAAAAAGTTGCGCTATTGCGCAGGAAGCCGGGGCAAACAGGATAGAATTGTGCGATAACCCGGAAGAGGGTGGCACTACACCATCTTTTGGCTTCATAAAAGCTGCACGGAAAAAACTTACCATCGAATTGTATGTAATGATCAGGCCGCGAGGCGGCGACTTTTTATACTCTGACGACGATTTTACTATCATGAAATCGGATATAAATATTTGCAAGCAAATGGGGTGCGATGGTATTGTAACGGGTATTCTTAATGAAGAAGGAAATGTTGATAAACAAAGATGTAAAGAAATTGTCGATTTGGCTTATCCGCTAGGTGTTACTTTTCACAGGGCCTTCGATAAAACTGCTGAACCCTTTCTTGCACTTGAAGATATTATTGAAACCGGGTTTGAAAGAATCTTAACTTCAGGACAACATGTTACTGCATTAGAGGGCGCGAAAATGATCCGGGAATTAATCCTCACTGCGAAAGACAGAATTTCAATAATGCCGGGTTCCGGAATAAGTGCGGATAATATTATCACCATTGCAGAAATAACGGGCGCTACAGAATTTCACAGTTCTGCGAGAATAATTAAAGAAAGCAAAATGAAAAATGGCCACTCGCTCCCGGGGGAAAAATCGAATCATATAATTGTTAATGGAGAAGCAGTAAAAAATATGACCACTCTCCTGAAGGATTTTGCTTCAGGGAAATAATTTTTTTTCTTGAATGAGATTAAGAGAAACTATATTAAAAGAACATTCTAAAGCCCAATGCAAAAAAATTGTAAAATGGTTAGGTGATGATGTGCATAGGTTTGAAGAACTTTTTCAATTGTTCCTGAAAGATGAATACAGGGTTACGCAGCGT
>PKYU01000090.1 GCA_003132765.1 Chitinophagaceae bacterium
TCTAAAAATTTTATCCCGTATGCCGGCACCTGCGAACGGTTTATGGTATTGTTTGCACGCAGATCACAAAAAACAGCATGGTTAGTTCAATGGCTTCAAAAAGAGATTATTACGAAATTTTAGGCGTAAACAAGTCCGGTTCAGCAGATGATATAAAGAAAGCTTATCGCAAAGTAGCGATGCAGTATCACCCCGACCGAAACCCAGGTGACCATTCCGCTGAAGAAAAATTTAAGGAAGNNACCCTGAAAAAAGGGCACAATATGACCGGTTTGGTCATAGCGCATTCAGTTCCGGTCGCGGGGGCGGAGGCTTCTCTGCACATGGTATGAATATGGAAGATATTTTCAGCCAGTTTGGTGATATTTTCGGAGAAGATGTCTTTGGGGGTTTTTTTGGGGGTGGAAGAGGCGGAGGGCGATCTTCAAAAAGCAGGGGAGTTAGGGGTAGTAACCTGCGTGTAAAAATAAAAGTGAATTATGAGGAAATAGCCAATGGTGCTTCAAAAACCATTAAGGTGAAGAAATATATTGCCTGAAATACCTGCGGAGGTAGCGGTGCAAAAGATAAAAACAGCATGCAAAAGTGCAGCACATGCGGCGGAAACGGCCAGGTTCGTAGGGTACAAAATACTTTCCTTGGCCAGATGCAAACTGTTACTACGTGTCCAACCTGTNNTGCAATGGTGAAGGTTCGGTTATTACAAGCAAATGCACCACATGTAAGGGTGAAGGAAGAGTTTATGGTGAAGAGACTTTGACGCTTGATATTCCTGCAGGAGTGCAGGAAGGAATGCAACTAAGTATGAGTGGGAAAGGAAACATGGGTGAACGTGGAGGAGGCCCCGGTGATCTGATTATACTTATTGAAGAGGAACCAAATCCCCAGTTACATCGCGATGGACTTAATGTTGCTTTTGATTTATATATTTCATTTCCCGAAGCAGTATTTGGAACAAATTCAGAAGTTCCAACGATTGACGGAAGAGCGAAAATTAGAATTCCTCCTGGAACACAGAGTGGGAAAATTTTCCGGCTTAAAGGAAAAGGGTTTCCTTCAATCAATTCTCACGATAAGGGAGACCAACTTATACATGTAAATGTTTGGACTCCTCAATCTGTTTCGGCAGAAGAAAGACAAACGCTGGAAAAAATGCAGCACAGCGAAAACTTTAAGCCAAAGCCGGACAAGAACGACAAGACATTCTGGGAAAAAATAAGAGAGACCTTTAGCTGATTTCTCTACTTATTATAAACAAGAAGAAAATAATCAAAAGTTAAACTTTTTCAAAAGATGAAAAATTTTGGATAGAAAGTTTCGATTTAAAGGTTTTTGAAAGAGATTATTAATTATTAAAAAAAGTTAGTTAAGTTTTTACTTCTCTCTCTTTTTTCTTTTTTCATGATAAATTTCTTTGCATTTATCTATTAATGCCAAAAGCTCCTTTTCAAGATAATCCCCGGGATTTAAGGACGAAGCGGCTAAATCTTTTATATCATCAAAATGTATATTTGCGTAGTTAGGTGATTCCCTAAGTTTCAAACCTAACATAGTTACAGCAGTTGCATAACGAAGGCTTTTTGCTATTGAATCAAATGGAAGGTAATTTTGAGGACAAACATACTTATCAGTTTTCCCCATAGTATCTCCCGGGGTTTCATAATTCAAAAAAAGATTNNTATTGCCGGATTAAATTTTATTGAAATAGACACATTATTGGCAATTGAATAGAGCGTTTGGGTAAATTCCGTTACCAATACTTTTTCTGCTTCCTTTATGTCATCAAGGTATGCAAAGTTACCATTACCCTTTTTTGACAATACTTCTATTTTTGAATCCTTATAATTTCCCATACCAACACCAAGGCAGGTAAGATAGACTCCTGATTGCCTTTCTTTCATTATCATTTCTTCAAGTTCCTTTTCGCCAGTTTGTCCAATATTAAAATCCCCGTCTGTAGCAAGTATGATTCGGTTATTGCCACCAGAAATAAAATTATTTTCAGCCACTTTGTAGGCTGTTCTTATTGCAGCTTCTCCCGGTGTATCGCCCGAGGCACTTAATTCTTCAATCGCTTTCGTGATTTTCTCCTTCTGATCGCCACTTGTAGGTGGTAGCCACAAGCCAACAGTGCCTCCATAAACCACAATGGAAACAGTATCTTTCTGGCGAAGATTTTTTACTAGCATTTGGAAGGCTTCCTTTAGCAATGGGAGCCTGTTTGGAAGGTCCATACTACCGGAAACATCAATTAAAAAAACCAGGTTAGAAGGGGGCACCTTTTCCAGGTTTAGCTTCTTACCCGAAAGATTAATAAATAACAAACGGTGGGCATCATTCCATGGGCAACCCGTTAGCTGAGTTTCAATTCTGAAGACGCTATCATCTTGAGGTTCTTTATAATTAAAATTGAAATAATCAAGCATTTCATCTATTCGAACAGCATCCGGTGGTACCTTGCTACCCTGGTTGATGAATCTTCTGATATTGCTGTAAGAGGCTTTATCAATTCTTAAAGCAAAAGAAGTTGGGTTATCATTGCCGGCTTTTACAAAATCATTTTCTACCAAGTTGCTATAGCTTTCATCATCATAATAAGCAGTTGGTAATAAAATTCCTTTTGTTCCCAGCGTAAGCGAAACGAGTTTTTGCTTTTGAGTAGTAATTGCCTTAGAAGTATATTTAAGCGTTACTTCCAGGTAAATATCCGATTTTATTTTAAGTGCTTTTGTTTCGTAGCCATCTGCACTAAATATTAAAGAATCATAAAGGTTGTAGGTAGGAATGCCGAAACCCCCTGTAATGCCACTATGGTATAAGGAACGATTACCAGGCATATAAATTTTTGCGTTTTGAATAGGCTGATTCTTCTCATCTTTTATATCGCCCCTGATATAATATTGAGCGTTTGTTTTAAAAACAAAGGAAAAGAATATAATTGCAATTATTACTTTGGGCAAGAGAAGGATTATTTGATGAGTGATATTCTTCAGCCTAACGAACTGGGGATTACGCTGAAATCTCAGGAACATAATTAAATCAATTGATAGATTTCCTTAAGGTTTCTTCCCAGGCCATCATAGTCAAGCCCATAGCCTACCACAAATTTATTTGGAATCGTAAAGCCTAAATAATCAATTTTTATCAAATGTATCATCGATTCAGGTTTAAAAAGTAAGGAAGCTATTTTCAGGGAAGCAGGATTAGTATGCTCCAACTGGGGAAGAAATTGAAAAAGGGTTTTACCTGTATCAACAATATCTTCCAAAATAATCACGTCTCTCCCATGCAGATCAACATCAAGGCCAATTGCTGTTATTACCTTCCCGGTTGATTTTACTCCTTTATAAGATGCCAGCTTAATAAAACTGATCTCAGCTTCAACATTGATTTGTTTGAAAAGGTCTGCAGCAAAAATAAAAGCGCCATTGAGGATAGCTATGAAAACAGGATTTTTTCCCTTATAATTCCTGTTTATTTCTATTGCAATTCTTGCGACCTGCTCCGCAATTTCAGCTGATGTAATATATGCGACAAATTCCTTATCATGAACCCTTATTGTTGACATAATTTATTTTGAAATGATCAGTTGTTGCCCGATTTTTAAATTATCATCCGTCAGATGATTCCATTCCTTTAAGTCTCCTATGCTAACATTATATTTTTTTGAAATTGCATAGAGGCTCTCTTTCGGTTGTACTTCATGAAAATTTTCATTTTCCAATCCCCGGCCTGATCCATCAATCGGTTTGGCAGCTACAGCTCCGTTTACCAAAGCGCGAAGCATTATTCTTTCTCCCTGGTACAAAGGAGCATTGGAAATTATATTATTATAATCGTAAAGGCTTTGCAACATAACTCCATTTTTTTGGGCTACATCATATAAGGTTTCATTTGGCTGCACAACATAATAGTCTCGGGCGCCAGATTTCTGCTTTTTTTCCAGGAAAATATATTGATCCCTGTCGAGTAATCCGTCTTTATTAAGATCATTTATTTGTAATAAACGATTAAGATTGATATTATTTTGGGTAGCCACGGCAAGTAAAGATGTTCCTTTGGGAATCCGAACTGCCTTACTTCCATTGATAAATACAATTCCTTTTTCAGAAGACAGGCTATTTTCATCTGTTGGAATATTTTGGACAGCTATATTGGTGTCTGCGCTTACCACTTTTTCTTCTGGATCATCTGTGTATTTGGAAGCATCAAATACAGGCACTTCGTTAACCGCTGCTAAAGTGAATTGTTCTAAATCGTTATCTTCAATATATTTAATCAGGATATCAGGATAATTAGGATTGGTTGCATAGCCGGCTTTTTTCAGGCCATAAGCCCATCCTTTATAATCGCGGGGATCTAATTTAAAAAGAAATGCATAGCGGGGACTTCCTCTCAAAAAATTTGAATGATCACGGTATGAGTCTTCGGCACTTTTATAAGACCGAAAGCATTCTCCCTGTTCATCATCGTCATGGCTAACCGTTTCTGCATTCCAGGTACCTTTACACTTTATTCCAAAATGATTATTTGATGCGTTTACGAGGTCGCTGTTACCATTTTCTGTTTCTAATAATCCCTGGGCCAGGGATATCGCAGCAGGAACACCCATGCGTTTCATTTCCCTTATAGCAAAATCCTTATATTTTGCCAGGTAGTCGTTTACTGTCATTCCCTGGCCAAAAATATTGCCAACAGAAAAAACATAAACAATAAGAAAGAAGAATATATTTTTCATTATGAATTTAGAGAATTTTTTCGACTGATCTTTTGAAATATCAGCAGCATTATTTTTTTTGTATTAACATTAGCCCATCCCTGACTGTTAAAAGAACTTCATGCACTCTGGTATCAGATTTTACGTGTTCATTGAAGGCATGTATTGCTTCTGCGTTCTTCCCGATAATCTTTTTATCCAATACTTCACCATGAAACAGCACATTATCAGCCAAAATAAATCCTCCTTTTCGTAAAATTGGCAAGGTTAGTTCGTAATAATTAATGTAATTAACCTTATCTGCATCAATAAATACCAAATCCCATATTTCGTTTAATGCCGGAATAATTGTCAACGCATCTCCTACGTGTAAAATTATTTTTTTACTGTAAAATGATTTGCTAAAAAAAATTCCGGAGGTTTCGGCATCTTCTTTCCTGATTTCGATTGTATGCAATTTGCCTTCGGGAGAAAGTCCCTTTGCAAGGCATAATGCACTGTACCCCATAAAAGTACC
>PKYU01000101.1 GCA_003132765.1 Chitinophagaceae bacterium
TGACTTAAACAGCAGCCCCTAATTAAAATATTCAAAAAATTATTAAAAAATAATCCGGCTCAATTTCATGTGTCTGAAACTGGCCGGATTTTAGGTGGAAATCATGTGGGTCAATTACATTAAAGTTGCCTCCATGGTAACTGAAATATTAGAATTCAATGATTTGGATATAGGACAATTTTCCTTAGCATCTTTTGCACATGCTTCAAATTTTTCTTTTGTGATCTCTGGAATTTTTGCTTTAACAATTAAGTGCGATTTGGAGATGACTCCGTCTCCCAAGGTAATGTCACATTTTGTTTCAATCTCATCAGCTGTAAAACCTGCTGCGTTTAAAACGAAACTTAATTTCATGGAGAAACAACCTGCATGGGCTGCAGCGATTAGCTCTTCAGGATTTGTTCCGTCCTTTGCTTCACCAAAACGGGTGGCATAGGTATATGGCGTGTTTTGGAGAAACCTGGTTTCTGTGGATAACGTCCCTTTTCCTTCCTTTCCGGTTCCGCGCCATTCGGCGTTTGCGTACTTACTCATGGTATTTTATTTTTATTGGTGATTAATGATTTTTGAATTTGATTGTGATAAACATATAAATGAAAAAATAGTTTAATGATAAACCAATGCTTATTGCGGAAATTCATTTGAACTTACCCTTACTGTTCCCCTGCCATTTATTATATGCCAGCTTTTGAAATCCTGCGGGGCATCCAGGCCATCTCCATCAATTATTTGGCTCGGAGTCCGAATCCTCACCGGTTTGTCAGTATAAAACTCCTTCCCCGTTCTGGATCTGTCCCAATATAATTCATCGCAATACAATGTATCCCCTTTTACATTAAAAACTACTACACTGTCTTTGAGGAAAACTTTGCTTTCTGCTTCCATATACTTTCCATAATGAGCATCCAGTTTGCTTTCTATTAGTAGGCTTTCATTGTAAAAATCTGCATGTACCGATTTTGTAAACTCTACGTATGGATTTACTTCCTGGTGCCGCAACATATAAGGAGCGGTTAGTCTTGCTTTTGTTTTTTCACCAAGGCTATATATGATATCTACNNAAACTGATTTAAATCTTTCAATGAATTTTCACATGATGAAAAAGATAACCAAAAAATAACACCGGCTACCAGCAATAAGATTTTATAGTATGAGCTAAAATTCATTTCCCGGTTGCATCAATATTAATAGCTGTGTGATTCTGTTCACTAATTACATATAATCCTTTAAATATCATGTCAGGATCGGGGATTATTTTATTTTTAAGAAAGTGAGTAAAGTAAAGAGCGTCACCACCAGTTAAAACGACATTTAGGTTACCGAACTTTTCTCCGTATTGATCAATAATTCCATCTATTTCTGCTGCCATACCCAAAATTACTCCGCTTAAAATGTTGGTTCGGGTATCATATCCCATAAGGGGAAAGTTCCATCCTATTTCGCCCGAATCAATTTGTATTAGTGGAAGCTTCGCAGTAAAAGTACTTAATGATTTCAACCTCATTTCCATTCCTGGAGAAATGCTGCCACCAAGAAAACTATTGTATTTATTGATAAAATTATAGGTTATGCAAGACCCCAAACCAATTACCAGGCTATTTAATCCTTTATAAAAATATACAGCCCCAGCGGCCAGGGCCAGCCTGTCAGCGCCAATCGATTCGGGTTTACGAACCGGCGTAATAAAAGGCAGATTCGTTTGTGAACTTAGTTTATGGAAAGCACATTTCTCTCCAAGAATTTTTTCAATTTCCTTATCATGCTCAATAACTGATGAAAGTATTGTTTTTGTTGGCTTATATTTCTTTTGCAAAGCTGCAATGGTTCCTATGCCACTATCAGCCAAAGAAAATACTTCCGCTAAACGATCGTCTAAAAATACAGCACATTTCAGCCGTGTATTCCCAAAGTCAAAACAAAGAGTTGTATTCAAATAAATTAATTTCAGTGTTGAAAAAAGAAGAGATCATTTTTTAAGAAATATTAAATCCGCTGATATTTTTGAAATGGCCATTCATCTTGATTTTTTCCTTTAGCAGCTCCATTTCGGCAACAACTGGTATTACTTTGGCAAGGTGCCGTTTTAAATATTCCTGGCGTTGTAATTCATTCGTCAGCGAAAGGAGCTCATATTCTTCATCTAAGGTAAGCCCGGCATGATGCGCTACGTCATAGCTGCTAAGCTGCTCTTCATCCTTATGAAAAGGTTTATTCACATTTAGTAGTTTATGTAATTCCTTTATTGCTGCTATCACTTTGCTCATCAATTGTTTTTTCCCGTGATCAGTATTGGCAGGATAGCTCACAATCGCGCCGCTATATAATTTGTCCGGAATTTCATTGATTATTTCCAAAACCCTGAAAACTTTTTTTCCCTTTGTTTTGATATCCATTTCACCTGAATCATAAATTTTAGAGATTTCCGTGATGTCTACTAATGTTCCCAGCTCATGAACTTTATTCTTGATCACAACAGGCATTCCGAAAGGTTTTTTCTGATCAAAACACTCTTTTATAAGCTGCTTGTATTTCGGCTCAAATATATGGAGGTTTAGATCCTCATCGGGGTAAACTACAATTGATAAAGGAAAAATTGGGATAAAATTAGTCATCAAATGAGATTATTTCGAAAACGGCAAATTTACAAAGGTGTTAAGAAACCGAAAATTTAATATCATTTACTGAAAGGTTTTACAATAATTTTGAAGTTTAGTATCTATCTCAAATAATAAATACTGACTGATGTTAATTAGTGGATTTAGCATAGTAAGGAATGCTACTAAATTATATTATCCTGTAAAAGCTTCTATTGAATCTATTTTGCCAATTGTTGATGAATTTGTTATTGCCTTAGGCAAAGGTGATTCAGCTGATGATACCCTGGAAGAGATACAAAAAATTCAATCTGAAAAAATTAAGATTATCCAGACAGAATGGGATCTGGAAAAATACCCAGGTGGGAGTGAATATGCCCATCAAACCGATAAAGCTAAAGAACAGTGCAAAGGTGACTGGCTTTTTTATTTACAAAGTGATGAAGTAATTCACGAAAAGTATTTACCGGTAATTAAAAACAGGTGCGAGGAACTTCTGGAAAATAAAATAGTAGAGGGTTTGTTGTTTAAGTATAAACATTTTTGGGGTGATTATTCGCATTATATTGTTTCCCATGCCTGGTACCCAAAGGAGATAAGGATTATACGAAATAATCCTGCAATTCACTCCTGGCGTGACGCACAATCATTTCGTCGTATCCCTGTATTTAACGGAACCGATTATTTTCAAAAAGAAAATACCTTCAAACTTAAGGTTGCCGAAGTGAATGCATTTGTATATCATTATGGTTGGGTGAGGCCTCCTCAAGTGATGCAGAAGAAAAGAGTTTCTTTTGAAACGCATATGCAGGGAAATGAAAAGGCTGCTTCAATCTTCAAAGCAGAANNTACCTTAGTAAGCTTTTTCTATTTAAAGAAACACACCCGGAAGTAATGAATGATTTCATAAACAAATTTAACTGGCAACATCAATTGTATCCTCACAATTTGGAAGTAAGAAAACACAAACATGATAAATTAAAATACCGGGTATTAAGTTTTATAGAGCAAAACTTCTTAAAGGGAAATCAAATTGTAGGATTTAAAAATTACGAATTAATAAAGCCTAAAGCAAAGTTGAAATAGCTAATAGAACAATTTTGAAACCTGCCAGAAACTATAAAAGTTTCTTCATGTTCAGTTAGCTCCGGGGAACTGCATAAATGTTGATAGTCTTTTTCCAATTTGTTATTTCATGGCTATTTTCAATTTTAATGATTTTAGCATTAATGTCGAAGTCTTCAAAATAAAATATATCATACCCATGTTGTTCAGTAACATTGTACAATTCTTTTTTTTCCGCAATGCTGCTGTCGCCAAAACTTTCAGCCACAATGGTGGGTTTATATTTTTGTATTAAATCGTATATAGATTTAATAATTTCTTTATCGTATCCTTCAGTATCAATTTTAATAAAAGAAAAATCGGTCAGCCTTTCTTTATAGTTTTTTTCCAAAAACTGAAGCAGGTTAATTCCTTTAATTTTATCGGGATAAATAAATTTTCCGTGCCTGCTCTCTTTTGTGGTAGAGATAGCACCATTAGAAAAAGATGCCTCGGATGATACATAATAAAACTCCTCATCTTTTACTGAGATGGCATTCAGCCGAGGAATAATATTTTGCTTTTCTTTATTTAGCGAAGCATTTTTTTCTAATATCTTAAACACATATGGGTTAGGATCAAAACCCAATGTAATACCAGAAGCCCCTGCTGCCAAAGCCATTGGAACAGTAGTGTCTCCAATATTAGCGCCAATATCGATAACCAAATCACCTTTTTTAATGAACTTCTCNNCTCTTAAAAAAATCAACCATTTCCTGGCTTACAACCTTTGGACTTAAAAGTGGATTATCCCAATTTGCAAACTCAATTTTGCCCTCGTCCTTTAGTTCAAATGAATATATTTTTGCCGGATATTCCCGGGTTATTCTTCTTGCCCTTTTTCTTTGAAAGGACGCTTTAAAATAATTGAGCATGTTCATTTATTATAAATTCAATATTAAGTGACAAGATAAGGACTAAAACTAAATTATTCTTTCTCCCAGCAAAAAGAATAAGGACTTAAATTAAATCCGGGGCTATTCCCTTTAGATATTATAGAAAAGATTTTTGGCTATTATAAAATGAATATTATTGATATGTATTTTATTACTGAAGATTATTTTACTTCCTGCATCTGCACTAATCTTCTATAGAAACCGTCCAAGGCCATTAAACTCATATGAGTTCCCCTTTCTACAATTTTCCCTTTGCTTAAAACTATTATTTCATCCGCATGCCTAACCGTACTTAACCGGTGTTNNAGGTTATTTATAGCATCCTGCACCAGTCTTTCACTTTCCGTATCCAAAGATGAGGTTGCTTCATCTAATATAAGAATAGGAGGATTTCTCAATACAGCTCTTGCAATTGTGGCTCTTTGTTTTTCGCCCCCGCTTAATTTATTTCCTCTTTCGCCAATATTAGTTTGATACTCGTTTTCTTTTTGCAAAATAAAATTATTAGCATTGGCAATTTTTGCTGCATATTCAATTTGCTCAGGTGTTGCATCATCCTTTCCCAATGCAATGTTATTGGCAATGGTATCATTAAATAATATGGCTTCTTGTGTAACAATTCCCATGTGATTGCGGATAGATTCCAATGAATAATTTTTAATATTTATTCCGTCAATTAATAATTCGCCTTGCGTTACATCATGAAACCGAGGTACCAGATCAACCAATGTACTTTTGCCGGCGCCGGATGAACCTACAATCGCAACACTTTTACCTTTTTCAATGGTTAGGTTCACATCATCCAACACTAATTTTTCATCATAATAGAAGCTTACATTCTTAAATTCGATGCTGGTTTTAAATTTCTGCATTTTTATTGGATGAGCAACCTCCTTTATATCTACATCTTCATTAATAAGATGCTCTATACGATCAACACTTGCTGATCCTTTCCTCATATTGTAAAATGCAGAAGATAAAGATTTTAATGGCTGGATCACCTGAGAAAAAATTACTATATATGCAATAAAATCTCCCGGATCCAAAAAAGAATTACTTAATACCAGCCTTCCTCCAAACCAAAGCACGCAAACTATTGCGAATACCCCCAGCACTTCACTAACTGGTGATGCAGAATCCCGTTTTCGGTTAGCCCGGTTTTTAATAATAAATAATTCATCATTTTGGGTATTGAATTTATTGAATTGTTTTTTTTCGGCATTAAATGCCTTTATGATCCTCATGCCTCCCAGTGTCTCATCAATAGTGGAAAGTATGGCGCCAAGCTTTTCCTGCACCCTTGTACTTTGTTTTTTAAGCGATCGCCCGATTCGACCGATTATCAGGCCGGAAACAGGTAAAAAAAGTACAAGGAAAAGGGTGAGTTGCGGGCTAAGAATAATCATGTATATAAAGAACAGAAGTATCGTTACCGGTTCCCTGAACAAGGTTTCCAATAAATTAACTATGGAAACCTCAACATCGCCAAGGTCATTGGTCAGCCGGCTCATAATATCCCCTTTCTTCTGGTCATTGAAGTAACCAATTGGCAATTGAAGGATCTTTTTAAACATCCTGGTGCGCATATCATTGATCACAGCATTCCTTATGGGAGTTATGAAATATATGGACAGGAAGAGAAATATATTCTTAAGAATAATGGCAAATAAGACCGAAAGGCATATGACTGCAAGCGCTTTTATCTCGCCACCGGGTGTTTTTATCATCTCGTATAGCCATACCTTAAAGAGGTTTACAGGATTAATTCTTGCAAAAAAACCTGAATCGCGGGTGATTGCTGAGAGCGTATTATTTTTCTTAAAAATTAGTAACAGAAAGGGGCTTAAAAGTCCCAGGGAGATTAAAGAAAAAATATTAGATAGTACGTTAAAGCTAAAATATGAAACTATTAGTTTAGGATATTTTGATACATAGCGAAAAATAACACGTAAGCTCTTCATCAATATTGTTGAAATGTTTAAACAGAAGCAAAGTAACTAATTTTATGATCGTAACTTCTCTGTAATATATAAATGGAACTGTACAGAAAAACAAAGTAGGATGATCTTATCTTTGACCATGGATTAAAAAAGATCCTGCTAAATATTGAAATAATACCTGGTAAGTCTCTGCAATCGGGAAATAATAATATATTAGGCTTTAAGATGCTTGAAACATTTTTAATTGTAATTTAACCCATTAAGAATAATCTAATTGAATTTCTAATGTCATTGGAGCATACATCTAAAGCACTTAAGCAAATAGATTTCAAAAAACTCGCCCGGAATATTTCCCATATTGAAAATGAAACCCCGGGATATGAAGATATTTTGACCCAACTACCCCCCTCTGAAACAAAAATAATAGGTATCACCGGCGCTCCCGGTTCCGGTAAAAGCACCCTGACTGATACATTAATCGGCGAAATGATAAAAGATAAGAAGAAGGTTGGGGTATTATGTGTTGATCCCTCCTCACCTTTCCATCACGGCGCCTTGCTGGGTGACAGAATCCGGATGAGTCAATGGTATAATCATCCGGATGTGTTTATCCGGTCTTTGGCCAGTAAAGGTTCACTCGGAGGCCTGCATCCAAAAATCATAGAGATTGCTGATGTAATGAAAAGCGGCGCCTTTGATTATATAATTATTGAAACCGTTGGCATTGGGCAAAGCGAAGTAGATATAGCGGCTCTTGCAGATATTACGATTGTTGTACTGGTGCCTGAAGGAGGAGACGTGATCCAGACAATGAAGGCGGGATTAATGGAAGTAGCAGATATTTTTGTGATTAATAAATACGACCGGCCTGATGCGAATGTTTTTTATAATAGTTTAAAACAGATGCTCGCTCCTGCATTTCATCATTCAACCAGGGAAATTCCAATTTTAAAAACCATTGCTTCGCAAAACGATGGCATTAATGAACTTTATTCAAAAATAAGCAGTTGGAAATTTGATGTGCAAGAACCGAATAAAATCAATTTGATGACAGAAAAAGCCTGGTCGCTTATTCAAAGTAAAAAAATGAAAGGAATTAAAATGGAAAAATTGAAAAAGGATTTAGAAAAGGCATTATCAAACCCTGAGTTTAACCTATATAAATTTGTCGGCAAATACGCCAGGTAAAGAGGAATTATCGACCGTTATTTTTCCACCATTTATAGCCAATAACACCAATAGTAATGTAAGGGATAACCATTAAATATATAATGCCTGAATTGAATCCCTGTGCAGGTTTGGTTCCCATTTGCTCAACGCTTTTTGCACAAATGGAACACTGTGCATAGTCAGGGTTGGCAAATCCTAATGAAAATATCAGCGTAACAAAAAATATTATGAAAAATTTCTTCATAGAATGCAAAGTTACATCATATACTAATTCAGGATGCAGGCTTGTGAAGATCATTTTTATTAAGACCTTAATTACCCAACCTGCTCTACCTGTTGAGCCTTCTGCGTCTTTTTCCTTTCATCTTCATTGAGAATTACTTTACGCATCCGGAAAACTTTTGGAGTTACTTCAATGCATTCATCATGCTGAATGTATTCCATGCATTCTTCTAGGCTCATCTGTGTTTTCGGCGCTATGCGTGAAGCATCATCACTGCCGCTTGCACGATGGTTGGTTAATTTCTTTGGCTCAGTAGCATTTACCACCAAATCTCCCGGCTTAATATGCTCAGCAATTATTTGCCCTGTATACACTTCTTCTCCCGGGTCTACAAAAAATCGTCCACGATCCTGCAGTTTGTCTATAGAATATCCGGTTGTTTTCTCCTGGTTTTTTGAAATTAATACTCCGTTATTTCTACCGGGAATATATCCTTTCCATGGTTTATATTCCAGGAAACGGTGAGCCATTACAGCTTCTCCTGCAGTATTAGTAAGCATGTTAGAACGTAAGCCAATCAAACCCCTTGATGGAATTTCAAATTCAAGGTGTTGCATTTCACCTTTGCTTTCCATAATGAGCATTTCTCCTTTGCGCTGGGTTACCAGGTCAATTACCCGGCCACTATAATCTGCAGGTACATCTACTACCAGGTTTTCGTAAGGCTCACATTTTTTACCATTAATTTCTTTTGTAATTACCTGCGGCTGGCCTACAGTAATTTCATAACCCTCGCGGCGCATGGTTTCTACCAATATGCTTAGGTGCAAAATACCCCGTCCATAGACCATAAAGCTTTCAGCGCTATCAGTTGGGCTTACGCGAAGCGCCAGGTTCTTTTCAAGCTCTTTTTCCAGCCTGTCCTTCAAGTGGCGGGAGGTTACAAATTTTCCATCCCTGCCATAGAAAGGAGAATTATTAATGCTGAATTGCATATTCATGGTAGGCTCGTCAACGCTGATAACAGGCAATGCTTCAGGATTTTCAAAATCTGCCAGTGTTTCTCCTATATTAAAGCCCTCGATGCCCACAACCGCACATATATCACCAGCACTTACTTCACTGACTTTCTTTTTTGAACAGTTCCATCCAGTTTCATTAATGATAGCGGCTGGTTTTCCTTAATGATTCCTCTTGCTACCTTACCTACTGCAATTCTTCCTAAAAAAGAAGAATAATCCAGGGAGGTTATCTGCATCTGAAGATTTCCGTCAGGAGTTAAAGGCGCAGGTACTTTTTCAAGTATAATGTCCAATAATGGGAAAATATTATCTGTTGGCTCAAGTGTGGTATTCATCCATCCTTGTTTGCTGGAACCATAAATAGTGGGGAAATCCAGTTGCTCTTCCGTAGCATCCAAGTTAAAAAATAATTCAAAAACAGCGTCATGCACTTCGTCAGGGCGGCAATTAGGCTTATCTACCTTATTGATAACCACAATGGGATGAAGACCTAACTTCAAAGCTTTTTGCAAAACAAAACGCGTTTGTGGCATAGGGCCTTCAAAAGCATCTACCAATAGCAATACACCATCAGCCATTTTCAACACTCGTTCTACTTCTCCGCCAAAGTCGCTGTGACCGGGAGTATCTATTACGTTTATCTTAACATCTTTATAAGTAACTGAAACATTCTTGCTAAAAATAGTAATGCCTCTTTCTCTTTCAAGGTCGTTACTATCCATGATGAGTTCCCCCGTCTCCTGGTTATCTCTGAAAATATTGGTACTATGTAAAATTTTATCAACCAGGGTAGTTTTTCCATGGTCAACGTGTGCTATTATTGCAATATTCCTGATTTCCATAAAGTGAATTTGCGGAATTTGATTAATTAAGAATTCCGCTGATTTTTTTAAGTGTGCAAAGGTACGTCAAATCAGCCTGCCAGCAATAGAATAAACGGAAACTTAACACATATATTTTCAAATTAACTGATATTATTAAAATATATCCAATTATTGAATGAGGAACTATTGCCCTTTTTTAGCCACACTTTCTCACATCTGGCACCACTTTTTGAGCACACCTATATATAGCATCAGCCAGGAATTTGCTAAATCCCTGCAGCCCTTTGATAATTAATTTCTAATATAATTCAGCCTGTTGGCAGGTTTGGATTTTTTATAGGCTTCATGGCAAGAAGCCAACTTTATGCCGAAATAATCCAAACCTAAAATCATTATTTTTATGATTAAACAAACTGTTATGAAAAAATTAATCGTTCTCCCCTTTTTTATTCCTGCTATTTGTTTTGCCCAGGATAGTATTACAACCCGCGATATCCACTCTGCTGAAAAAATTGCAAGTATACATTTCACTGAATTAAAAGAAGATTCTTTGTTGGGCCAGGTCCGCAACAGAACCGGGCAATATGATAAAATGCATCAGGAAAATTTAGATAATTCCGTACCTGTTACATTGGCAGAAAGTCCTCTGCTTCCAAATATGCATCTAAATAAAAAACAATTACCGGTAAAATTTTTAATCCCATCTGATGTAAACATGCCAGCCAATAAAAATGATCTTGCATTTTATTCTATACCACAATTAGCTTCCCTAATAAAAAACAAGAAAATAACATCGGTCGAACTAACCAGGTTTTTCATAAACCGATTGAAAAAATATGGCGATACACTTCAATGCATTATTTCATTCACGGAAGATATTGCTATGAAGGAAGCTACAGCAGCTGATAAAGAAATTGCAGCTGGAAAATATAGAGGTTTATTGCACGGGATCCCCTACGGCCTGAAAGACCTTTTTTCGGTGAAAGGAACAAAAACTACCTGGGGAGCGGAACCCTACAAAAACCAGGTAATTAACACAGATAGTTATGTATATACGAAATTAAAGGAAGCTGGCGCTGTACTTATTGCCAAGCTCACTTTAGGCGCGCTCGCAATGGATGATTACTGGTTTGGGGGACGTACCAAAAACCCCTGGAATATGCTGGAAGGATCCAGTGGTTCATCAGCAGGTTCAGCGGCAGCTACCGAAGCAGGGTTGGTTCCTTTTGCAATCGGGACGGAAACAGAAGGATCGATTATTTCGCCTTCTACCGTATGTGGAGCTACCGGTTTGAGGCCGACATTTGGTTCCATTAGCCGGACAGGCGGTATGACTCTTTGCTGGAGCCTTGATAAATCCGGCCCGATTTGCAGAAGTGCTGAAGATGAAGCTATTGTTTTTTATTATTTGCATGGCAGCGATGGCAAAGATGCAGCAGCTGTAAACATGCCTTTCAATTATACGGGCAAAGCCGATTTGACCAAAATGAAGATCGCCTATGCAAAAAATTATTTTGGCAAGAAAGATACACTAGGAAATGAAGACGCAGTTCTCGAAGTATTTAGAAAAGCCGGTGCAAAATTAATCCCGGTAGATTTCCCTGATTCAGGTATTTATAATTTTGACATTATTGATATCGTTATTGGTGCTGAAAGCGCTACTGCTTTTGATCCCTTTACAAGAAACGGGCTTGATGACCAAATGACAAGACAGGGTAGGAGCGAATGGCCCAATTATTTTCGCGCCGCCAGGTTTATTCCGGCTGTGGAGTATATCAATGCTAACAGACACCGGTACCAGCTAATGCAAAAAGTAAATGCCGTTATAGAAAAATATGACGTTATTATTTGTCCGACATGGGTTGGCAACCAGGCTGCCATTACGAACTTAACAGGCCACCCGGCCATTAGTATGCCAACAGGTTTTAATAAGGATCACACGCCTACAGGAATTACGCTTGTTGGTAAATTATATGACGAAGCAACTTTGCTCGCCATAGCAAAAGTTTACCAGGATGCAACGCAGTGGAATAAAATACATCCGCCATTTTTTAAATGAGAATTAGGGCCCGTTAAAAATGGATATCTGTATGTTAGTGATCATTGAAAATTATGATTATTCGGTTTTCTTTTTTCAGGAATTATCTTAAAAATCTATACCTTCCCGAATCTTAAAAGATCTATAAAATGAAAAAAGTTCTATTTTCCCTTGTAATGATTTTTATTTGTCAAATTTCGTTTGAGCAGACAAAAAATATCATCGGTTTCTATGAAAAAAATATAGCTGATGAATTAAATCTTGAATCTTCTTTTGATAAAAATTTAAGTAAAGAAAATATCGGTGAAACCATAAAAAAGTTATCAGCCCATCCACACCACATAAGTTCCCCGGGTGATAAAGCCAATGCTGAATATATCCTAAGTCTTTATAAACAATGGGGATGGGATGCCCAGATAGAAACTTTTCATGTGTTATTTCCAACCCCTAAAACAAGAATACTGGAAATGACTTCTCCCACTTCTTATGAAGCAATCTTAAAAGAACCAGCTTTAAAAGAAGATGTTACCAGCGGGCAATCAGGGCAATTGCCAACTTATAATGCTTATAGTGCTGATGGTGATGTTACAGGCGAACTCGTATTTGTAAATTATGGTTTACCACAGGATTATGATGTACTTGATAAAATGGGCATCAGCGTAAAGGGAAAAATTGTAATTGCAAAATATGGACATAGCTGGAGAGGAACAAAACCAAAAATTGCCCAGGAACATGGCGCTATAGGATGTATAATTTACAGTGATCCCATGGATGATGGATATTTTCACGGAGATGTATATCCNNATATGGAGTTCAGAGAGGTTCCATTCTTGATATGGTTATTTATCCGGGAGATCCTTTAACACCTGGAGTTGGCGCTACTGAAGACGCCAAAAGGTTGGACAGGTTACAGGCTCCTAATCTCCTGAAAATTCCTGTTCTTCCTATTAGTTACCACGATGCAACTCCTTTACTGGAAGCAATAGATGGCCCGGTGGCACCTGATGACTGGCATGGAGGGTTACCTTTTGCTTACCATATAGGTCCCGGCAAAACAATAGTTCATTTGAAAGTGGCATTTAATTGGGATATAGTTCCCTGTTATGATGTGATTGCCAAAATCAAAGGGTCTAAATTTCCTGATGAATGGATTGTTCGCGGAAATCACCAGGATGCCTGGGTTAATGGTGCCAATGATCCTATCAGCGGCCAGTCTGCATTGCTGGAAGAAGCAAAATCAATAGGAACATTATTAAAAACCGGATGGAAGCCCGACCGGACTTTGGTGTATTGCGCATGGGATGGTGAGGAGCCAGGCTTGTTAGGTTCTACAGAATGGCTGGAAGAACATCAACAGGAATTACAACAGAAAGCCGTAGTGCNNCCATTAATGGATGAAATTTCAAAAGAAGTAATTGATCCGCAGTCCAACGTAAGTGTTTTCCAGAGAAGAAAAGATCACGATGCTATATTAGCAAAAGGGAATGAAGCGAAACAAAAAGTTTGGGATGAAAAGTCCCTGAAAATTGGTGCAATGGGCTCCGGCTCTGATTATTCATCTTTTATACAGCATGCCGGTATTCCATCTTTAGATATTGGTTTTGGTGGTGAAGACAACGGAGGTGAATATCATTCAATCTATGATTCTTATGACCTGTACAAAAGATTTAAAGATCCCAATTTTGAATATGGAGTAGCATTAGCAGAAACAGCCGGGCATGCCGTATTGAGAATGGCCAATGCGGATGTGTTACCTTTCGATTTCACTCATTTATATAAAACTGTAGAAGGTTATTCTAAAGATTTGATGACGCTTTTGCAAACAACAAGAGAAAGCACGGAAATAGAAAATCAATTGGTAAATTCAGGAGCTTACGCTGCTGGTGAAGATCCCACAAAAAACTATGTTATTCCTGCTGTAAAATCTGAGGTACCTTATCTTGATTTTTCACCTTTGCAAAATGCTCTGGTCCGGTTAAAGGAAAGTGCAGATAGTTTGAAGGAAGTTTTTCAAAATAAAATAAAAAGTAATTCGGTAACGGTGGCCTTTAATGAATCGTTATACAGGGCAGAGCAGCAATTATTGAATGAAACCGGATTGCCGAGAAGGTCGTGGTATAAACATACTTTATATGCTCCCGGCTTTTATACAGGCTATGGAGTAAAAACTATGCCAGGTATACGGGAAGCTATAGAGCAAAGAAACTGGAAAGAGGCCCAGGATCAAATTGAAATAGATGCAAAAGCAATTATGAAACTGGCAGATTATCTGAATAACTTGGCCAAATGATCAAGCATAGATAGCGATTGAGAACTCTATGAATTATCTTATAGGGTGAGTTTCAAATTCTTGGAATATGTATTGTTAGGAAGCTTTTTTAAAGAGGTGATTGTCTGATATCCTGATTTGGATTAGATAATCACCTTTTTTCATGAAGAAGTTTTTTTAGGGATTTTATTTTATAAAATTCCTAAATCACCTTTCGGTTGTAAATTGCATATCCCTATGCCTTTTCAACTTTATTCATCATATGAACCAGCCGGAGACCAGCCGCAGGCTATAGAGCAAATTACCCAGGGTATTCTTCAGGGTGAAAAGTATCAAACGCTGCTGGGTGTAACGGGAAGTGGTAAAACTTTTACCATGGCCAATGTGATTCAAAATGTGCAACGGCCAACTTTGGTNNACCCATAACAAAACGTTAGTTGCTCAACTGTATGGGGAATTCCGACAATTTTTTCCTGATAATTCAGTAGGGTATTTTGTTTCTTATTACGATTATTATCAACCGGAGGCGTATATGCCTGTCAGTGATACTTATATTGAAAAGGATCTAAGCATCAATGAAGAACTGGATAAATTACGATTGGCCGCTACTTCACAACTTCTTACGGGGAGAAGAGATATTATTGTAGTTGCCAGCGTTAGTTGTATTTATGGCATTGGTAACCCCAAAGATTTTGCTGAAGGAGTAGTCAGGATTAAAGAGGGACAAACCATCAGCAGGCAGGGATTTTTACATTCGTTGGTAAATGGGTTGTATTCAAGAACGCAAGGTGATTTTGCTCGAGGTACGTTCAGAGTAAAAGGAGATACAGTGGATATCAATCTGCCATACATGGATAATGGCTACCGGATTACTTTTTTTGGAGATGAAATTGAAAGTATAGAAACCCTGGAACTGAGAACAGGAAAGAGGATTATGAAAGTAGATGATGCAGCCATTTTCCCTGCCAACTTATATATTGCTCCAAAAGATAAATTGCAACAGATACTTGCTGAAATTCAGGACGAAGCTGCAAGACAAACGGAATATTTTAAAAGTACCGGTAAATATATTGAGGCACAAAGAATTTCAGAACGGGTGAATTATGATATCGAAATGATACGGGAATTAGGTTATTGCAATGGAGTTGAAAACTATTCAAGATTTTTTGACAGGAGGGAACCCGGTACCAGGCCCTTTTGCCTGCTGGATTATTTTCCTCCTGATTTTTTGTGCATTATAGATGAGAGNNGATGAGAGCCACCAAACTATTCCGCAGGTTAGCGGCATGTATGGCGGCGACCGTTCAAGAAAATTAATCCTGGTTGATTATGGTTTTCGGCTACCCTCTGCGTTAGATAACCGTCCGTTAAATTTTAATGAATTTGAAAGCCTGCTCAATCAAACCGTTTATGTAAGCGCAACACCTGGTGATTACGAATTGGAAAAGACAGGTGGCGTAGTGGTTGAACAGGTTGTAAGGCCTACAGGATTGCTGGATCCGCCCATTGAGATTCGGCCTTCCATAAACCAAATTGATGATTTGCTGGATGAGATAGATAACCGGGTAACTAAGGGTGATCGTGTATTGGTTACCACCTTAACCAAGCGCATGGCGGAGGAAATGGATAAATATTTACACCGCATCAATATCAAATCCAAATATATTCACAGTGAAGTGGATACTTTGGATAGAATAGAAATCCTTCGGCAATTAAGACTGGGAGAAATCGATGTACTCGTTGGTGTCAACCTGTTAAGGGAGGGATTAGATCTACCAGAAGTGTCATTAGTTGCTATTTTGGATGCAGATAAAGAAGGTTTTTTGCGAAATGAAAGATCGCTTACACAAACTGCGGGAAGGGCTGCCCGTAATATTGATGGCCTTGTAATATTTTATGCAGATAAAATTACCGAGAGCATGCAGAAAACAATTGATGAAACTATACGCCGTAGGGAAAAGCAAATCAGTTATAATATAGAAAATAATATAACTCCAAAGACAATCAAAAAATCCGTTGAGCAAATAATGGGGCAGACTTCTGTTTTGGATATAAAAGGAACTACTGCATCTCCTTATGCTGCAGATGATCTGATAATCATTGCAGCAGCAGAACAGGTTGAGTATAAAACCATTCCTCAATTGGAAAAAGCTATCACAAATATTAAACGTCAAATGGAAAAAGCAGCAAGGGACCTTGATTTCATGGAAGCCGCCCGGCTTCGGGATGAAATGTTCAGGATGCAGAAGGAATTAGAGGAGATGAAGAATTAATTTTATTTTTTCAAAAATGCTGGCTTTGCTTTCACAACCTTTCTATAANNCCCAGCTAAATAACCCGTGCTCATCAAAAATTCATTTACAATCTCGCCGCCGGTAAACTGGAAAGTGGTCTTAAACAATTTCACCCATTCATCTTTTGTTTTAGAATGATGGTGATCGATCCATTTTTTAAAAGAACCATAGTCTTTTTGAATGATTAATAGTGTTTTTGCATTTTCTATAGCTGCATTTATTTTTAAGCGGTTACGAATGATTCCGGTATCGTTCATTAATCTTTCAAAATCTTTTTCTTTAAAAGCGGCTACTTTTTTAATTTCGAAATTTTTATAAGCCCTTTTAAAATTTTGCTGTTTGTTTAAAATTGTTGACCAACTCAAACCTGCCTAGTTTATTTCAAGAATCAGGCGCTCAAAAAGCTCATTGTCATTATCTATGGGAAATCCATAAGCGGTATCATGANNAATTTTATGTAGATTATTTTTATCCATTGTTGCTACTGCTTCGCAGTAAGATGCAGGTTTATCCATTCGTTTATGCTATAAAGATTTTTTGATTGAATTTCTAAAATTAAAAAAATTATAAGAACACCTGTATCTTTATTTTTCAATAAAAAAGCAAAATGCTGGAAAAATTTGATTGTGAAAAAGATTATGTCCTGGAGGATGAACGTGCCCTGCTTCGTCCGTTGCAACAGGAAGATAAAATTAACCTGCTTCCATTTTCTTTAAACGAAACATACCTGTGGAAGTATTCATTAGTAGGAGCAGAAGGCGAAGAAGGGTTGCAGAATTATATGAACATTTCTTTTAAAGAAAGAGATGAAAGAAAAGAATACTCATTTATTGTCTTTGATAAACGCACCAACGAATATGCAGGCAGTACCAGGTTTTACGATATACAAAATGAATTGGAGACCGTACAATTAGGATATACGTGGTATGGAAAAAAATTCCAGGGAACGGGTTTGAATAAACATTATAAGTACCTTCTTTTGTCATTTGCTTTTGAGCGAATCGGTTTTGAAAGGTTTGAGCTTAGAGCAGATAATGATAATGCCCGAAGTATCGCAGCAATGAGATCGATAGGTTGTAAGGTGGATGGCATTCTGCGCAGCAATATGCCGAAGCGGGAAGGCGGAAGAAGAGACAGTATTGTTTTAAGCATATTAAAAGAGGAATGGTTTGGGGGAGTGAAAGAAAGCCTTGAAAAAAAGCTCAGATAATATTTAAGGAGTATCTTTATTTTGTAGTACAAAAACAATTTTTTTTATGAAAAGAGAACTCTCCTCCTGGTACAGCCCTTCCTTAGATAAAGAAATGCCCGTAGCGGTTTATGGGGATTATGGATTTGCACTTTTACTGGTGCCTACAGCAGCGGCAGATTATCTCGAGTATGAGAGATTTCAGATGATAGATAGTTTAGCTCCGCATATTAATTCCGGTAAGGTGAAAGTATTTTCTATTAATAGTATCAATAATGAAAGCTGGCTTAATGATAATATGTTGGGAGAACATAAAGGGATACGGCATAACCAGTTTAACAATTATGTTTTCAACGAAGTAGTACCTTTTATAAAAACGGTGACCTCGGCTGAAACTCCAATAATTGTTAGCGGGGCAAGTTTTGGTGCATTACATAGCATGAATTTATTTTTAAAAAGACCGGATATTATAAACGGTATTATAGCCATGAGCGGAGTATATGACCTGCATGAGTACACCAAGGGTTTTAATGACGACCAGGTGTTTTTTAATTCCCCAATGGATTATATGCCCGGCCTTTCTGACGAGTGGTATTTAAGCCATATCAGGAGGAGTAATCATATTCACATCCTCTCCGGAAGCGGCTCTTACGAAGACCCTGGAGCTGCAGGAAGATTTGCAAGAGTATTATACGACAAAGGAATTAATTATGAACTGGATATTTGGGGAGCTGATATGACGCATGACTGGCCAACATGGAGGGATATGCTGCCGTATTATATCGCATCCAGGTTTTAAGATCTTCCCGAAATTAAACTGGATATGTTGGCTATCCAATTTTGACAATCTAATAATGGAATCCCTTTTGCCGACCCCGCCCTTTGTAGTATTTTTACCTGATGGAGAAAAAGCTGTTTCTTTTAGATGCCATGGCCCTGATTTATCGCGCTTATTATGCCCTGATTCGAAGCCCGATCATAACCACTAAGGGGAAAAATACGAATGCACAATTTGGTTTTACCAATACATTGTTTGACCTTATCAGTAAAGAAAAACCAACGCACCTTGCTGTTGCCTTCGACACGGTTGCCCCAACTGAAAGGCATACTGATTTTGAAGCATATAAAGCCAACAGGCAGGAAGCGCCGGAAGATCTTATTGCCTCTATTCCTGATATAAAGAAAATAATTGAAGGCTTTAATTTACCTGTGGTGGAATGTGATGGTTATGAAGCTGATGATATCATTGGAGCATTAGCACAACAAGCCGAAAAGGATGGGTATGAAGTCTTCATGGTAACACCAGATAAAGATTTTGGCCAATTGGTTACTGACAAAATAAAAATATACAAACCCGGCTACCAGGGTGGAAAGGTAGAGATCATGGGGCCTAAGGAAGTCTGCGAAAAATGGAATATTAAAAATGTAAGCCAGGTAATTGATATACTTGGTTTGATGGGAGACAGCGCTGACAACATTCCGGGGATTGCCGGCGTGGGAGAAAAAAATGCTGCAAAGCTATTGGCACAATATGAAACGGTGGAAAATGTATTGGCCGATGCTGAAAATATTAAAGGCGCTTTGGGAGAAAAAATTAGAGCAGGAAAAGAAGCAGCCATAATGAGTAAAAAATTGGCAACCATTATTACTGAAGTTCCTTGCCAGTTTCATGAAGAAGATTTCAGGTTAAAGGCCTACAATAATGAAGCGCTGAAAGATATTTTTGCTGAGCTGGAATTTAAGACTTTAGGAAAAAGAATTCTTGGAGATGAATACAATGTTTTTGTAGTGGAAAAGCAGGTAATTCAAACCGACCTGTTTGGCAATGCAATGGATGTACCTCCTGCAAATCCGGAAGAAGAAAAAGTACCTGAAGAAAAAACCGGGCTTTCTGCTGAAAAAAATAATAGTAATACGCCTCACAAATATTACCTGGTGGAGGGAGAAGCGGCTTTGCTTGATTTGGTAAAAAAGTTAAACATCCAAAATGAAATTTCATTCGATACAGAAGCCACAAATATCGATCCCAATGAGGCGGATTTGGTAGGCTTAAGTTTTTCTTTTAAAAAGGGAGAAGCATATTATGTTCCCTGCCCAGATGACCAAAAGCAGGTAAGAACTATTCTTCAGCACTTCATTCAATTATTTGATGATTCATCAAAAGTCTGGATCGGGCAAAATATCAAATACGATATGTTGATATTAAAATGGTATGGTGTGGAAATCAAGGGGAAGATTTTTGATACCATGCTTGCACATTATGTTATCGAAAGTGAAGGAAGACGAAATATGGATCTGCTGAGTGCGCAATATCTTGGATATTTACCTGTCTCCATTACAGAATTGATTGGCAAGAAGGGAAAGGGACAGGGCAATATGCGTGATGTGGAAGTGGGAAAGGTAAAAGAATATGCAGCCGAAGATGCGGACATCACACTTCAGTTAAAGAATGTTTTTGTTCCTTATTTAAAAGAAAAGAAGGTAGAAAAGGTATTTAACGAAGTAGAAGCCCCTTTAGTGAAGGTTCTTGCTGATATGGAATTTGAAGGTGTTAAAATAGATATGAATTTCCTTCAGGTGTATTCATGGGAATTGGAGAAAGAAGCTGACAAATGTGAAAAAAGTGTATACGAACAAGCAGGAGTAAAATTTAATCTTGCGTCTCCAAAGCAATTAGGTGAAGTCTTATTTGACAAACTAAAATTGGACCCAAAAGCAAAGAAAACCAAAGCCGGCCAGTATGCAACAGGTGAAGATGTGCTCCTGAAACTGGCTCATGAAAATCCTATTGTTGAAAACATTTTGAATTACAGGGAGCTTACCAAATTAAAATCGACCTATGTGGATGCGCTTCCCCAAATGGTGAATAAGAGAACGCACCGGGTGCATACCAGTTATGGACAGGCCATAGCAGTAACAGGCAGATTGAGTAGTAACAATCC
>PKYU01000151.1 GCA_003132765.1 Chitinophagaceae bacterium
AGCGGGCAGTTCTTTCAAAACGTATATAAAACCGATGGAGAAATTGTTTTTAATAATGCGAAGAAAGGAATTTCTGAAGCCTTGAAAATGTATGAAGAGTTAGGTACGCACCTGGGAAATGCCATTAAGATGATGCTTTATGCTTTGGATGTCGAGATGATTATTATTGGCGGATCTGTCAGGCTTGCATTTCCTTATTTTTCAAAAACCATGTGGCAACAAATCAGGACTTTTGGATTTCAGAAAGCTGCACAACATGTAAGAATAGAAACTTCTGAATTGGAAAATGCGGGAATTCTTGGTGCAGCTGCACTATTCTATGACATGAATCAATAAGAAATACCTCATAAAAGAAATGCCTGGCTGCATTTTACAACCAGACATTTCTAAATTAGGTTATACAATAATTCTACATTTTTTCCTTATTATAATCATCAAAGTTGCCATACCCAACTTCGGTAACTATTTTTCCGTCATTATTAAACCAGTCAAACAATACCATATCCACTTTTACAGTCTTTCCTGATTTTTTTGAAACGCCGCTCCAGGTCCACCAGGATTGTACAATTTTTGCGTCTCCTTCCCTATAATGGAGGTAATCAGGATATCCTACTGTTTTGTACTTGATGTCATTAAAATAATCAAAATCCGAGTCCCAGCCCTTCATCGCTTCAGTTAGGCTTACAGGCTTATCCATTCCCGCATACCAGAATTTAGCCGTATCTGAATAAAGCTTCATGTTAGTGGCATCGTCCTTTGCCAGGTAAGCTCTTGATGCTGCATTAAANNCTCCTGTGCAAAAGAAGCAAAACCCAATAATAATAAAGCGAAGGATAGAATAATTGTCTTCATCAGTTTTTGTTTTAGAGATTAAAAAAATAAGATTTAAATGTTTGATTACCAAAAGATACATTTTAATTCCTATCCTGCGCACAAATGGAAGATTATTTTTTATTTTTATTCCCCACAGGAAACCCTCATTGTTCCGGTTCACCTTACCTGTAATAATATAATAAATTTAAAATCAACTTAGTTGAACTGGAGGTTAAACTATAGCCTGTCAAAAAACTAATGTTGTAATGGAATGAGGCAAACTGGTTATCGCCGCAGCCTGACCATGAATCCAAAGATTATAATCAATTGGTTTATCCGTCTGGTTCATTACAACTACCGCAATTTTTCCATCTTTATTGATAAACCCTGTAGCTATCAATGAACTACGACTTGGTGCTACACTGATCCTTTTAGCACCGGGACGAACAAATTTGGAAAATTGCCCGATGTAATAAAATGAATTGCTGTATATCAGTTCCCCGGTTTGGGTGATAGCATGTACCGGTGCAAAGCAGAAATTACCAACATGGTTAGGACCGCCATTTTCATCCAGCAAAATATTCCAATCGGTCCAGCCAACAGTGCCATCATTAAAATCATGTATCATAGATCGGCCATAACGTTCTCCTAATTTCCAGTCCCTTAATTGATCTAACTTAAAAGGAAATTCGCAACCTTCTGTAAACAATAAGTTTTTGTCAGGGAAACTTTCATGTACCCTTTTCACGTTATCGAACATCTGGTCGCCCCCACTCCAGTCCTCATACCAGTGAAATCCTATACCCCAGGCATATTTGGCAGCAGCGGGATCTTCCAGCAACGTACTGGCTCGCTGATATATCAAATCACGATTATGATCCCAAATGATTATTTTTTTATCTCCCAATCCATCTTTCTGCATCGTGGGGCCAAGATAATTTTTCAAAAAATCTCTTTCCTCCTCTGCGGTATAAATACAGGATTCCCAGGTTTGCTTTGCCATCGGCTCATTTTGAATGGTAATTCCCCAAACAGGTATTCCTTCTTTTTTGTAAGCATTAATAAACTTGCCATAGAAATTCGCCCAGCTTTGGTAAGACTCAGGCCTAAGTGAACCTCCATGCAATACATCATTATTGGTTTTCATAAATGCTGGTGGGCTCCACGGGCTCGCATACAGGGTAAGCTTTCCACCTGCTGCTGCAATAGCCTTCTTAATAAAAGGAATACGATATTTCTTATCATGGTCTACATTAAATGTCTTTAAATTTTTATCACCTTCTTTCACATAACTGTAACTGCCGCTACTAAAGTCGCAACTCTGGATATTGGTTCTTGCCAGGGTATAACCAATTCCCTTTTGAGGATCATAATAAGCGATAAGCAATTCCTTTTGTTTGTCTTCAGGCAACTTGTAAAAGGTTTCTGCGGAAGCATCCGTCAAAGCACCGCCAATTCCAAGTACTGTCTGAAAGGATTGTGACGGATCTACAAATACGCAAATCTGAGTTTCAAAAGGTTGCCCCATTTTTTTAAATTGTACAGTATCTGTCGCCGAAATCCTGTACGACGTATTTTCAGCTGTAGTGTACACAACGATCTTTTTGCCCGCAGTTTGATAGATTTTTGATTGAATAGTACCCATATCGTTTTGAGCAAATAAACCTGTTGACGATGATAATAATATAAGCACCAAAATCTTTTTCATATATCTATGTATTAGGTTTCTAAAAAAATGAATTCATGGTTGATGCCAACCTCTACCAAAATATAATGAATTACTTCATCCATTTTATACTTGCCATTTTAACGTCTGCCGAATTCCTGCCAAACATTATTTCAAATTGGCCCGGTTCCCAATCGTATTTCAAATCACCATTGTAAAATTTAAGATCTTCAGGTGTTATCGTAAAAGTTACTTTTTTAGATTCTCCTGCCTTCAGGTCTATTTTCTGAAAGCCTTTCAATTCTTCTACAGGACGGGTAATACTGGCCACCATGTCCCTGATGTATAACTGAACAACTTCCTTGCCCTCCACATTTCCACTATTCGTAACCTTAATAGATGCAGATAAGGTTTTGTTTCCTTTAAGCAATGTATCTCTGAGTTGTAAATCACCATAATCAAATGTAGTATAGCTTAACCCGAAGCCAAATGGATAAACCGGGTCATTGGATACATCCAGGTAATTAGAACGGAATTTAGTAAACCAACCTCCCTCCGGTAAAGGGCGACCTGTATTTTTATGATTATAATACAAGGGAATCTGCCCAACGTTTTGAGGAAAAGTAGTGGTAAGTTTACCGGAAGGGTTTACATCACCAAACAACACGTCTCCAATTGCATTTCCTGCTTCAGTACCGCCAAACCAAACATTTAAAATAGCAGGCACATTGTCCTCTTCCCATTTTAGTGTAAGCGGTCGGCCTGTAAACAAAACCAGCACAACCGGTTTGCCGGTTTTTACCAATGCTTTTAATAAATCTTCCTGCGCATCAGGAATATTGATCATATTGCGGCTACTGCTTTCACCACTCATTTCTGCAGATTCACCCAAAGCTGCAACGATTACATCGCTTTTATTAGCTACAGCCAATGCTTCATCTAAAATTTCCTGTTCAGGCCTGTTGTCCCAATTAAAGGATTTACCGAACATTCCAGCCCTTACGTTAAATGCGCTGTCATTGGATAAATTGGAACCCCTGTCATATAAAATATTGACACCAGGTCCCGCTACATTTTTTAGTCCCTCTAGGAGGGAAATAGAAGCAGAAAAATNNATTTTCTTTTGCATCAGCGAGAGGGCCGATTAATGCAATAGTTCCTGCTCTTTTCAATGGCAAAATATTATTGTTGTTTTTAAGCAATACAAAAGTCTGGGAAGCAGTTTCCCTGGCTGCTTTTTTATTTGCGTCAGTAAATATTTCGGTTTTAGACCTTTGCTCATTGCAATAGCGATAAGGGTCAGTAAATAATCCTAATTTATATTTTGCTTCCAGTATTTTTCTGCAGGCAAAATCAATTTGCTGGATGGTAACCCNNATTTTTGCAATGTTGTCAAAAACCCTTCTCCTACCATATCCATGTCAGTGCCTGCCATCAATGCTCTGGCAGCAACAGTTTGCAAATCGCCGATTCCGTGAGCAACCATTTCATTAATGCCCGTGTAGTCAGTAACTACAAAACCTTTAAAACCCCATTGTTTCCTCAATACATCAGTTAATAAAAATTTATTGGCAGTAGCAGGCACACCATCCACTTCATTAAAAGATGGCATAACACTTCCAACGCCTGCGTCTACAGCTCCCTTGTAAGGAGGCAAATATTCATTGTACATCCTGACTTTACTCATATCAACGGTATTATAATCAAGCCCAGCTTCCGCCGCTCCATAAAGAGCATAATGTTTCACACAAGCCAATATGGTATTGTCTTTAGAAAGGTCGTTGCCCTGGTATCCTTTTACCATTGCACTGGCTATTTGAGAACCGAGGTAAGGATCCTCACCAGATCCTTCGGCAATACGCCCCCAGCGGGGATCACGTGCTATATCCACCATTGGGGAAAAGGTCCAGCAAATTCCGTCTGCGCTTGCTTCTGTAGCAGCAATCCGGGCGGATTTTTCAATGAGGCTCATATCCCAGCTACAGGATAATCCTAAAGGAATCGGGAAAGCAGTTTCATACCCATGAATAACATCCATACCAAATATCAAAGGTATTTTCAGGCGGCTTTGTTCCACCGCAATTTTTTGAACGGCACGGATTTTTTCTACTCCTTTGATATTAAATAAACCACCAACTTTCCCTTCCTTAATTTTTTTACCAATATCAGAATTACCTGCCTGACCGGTAACAATGTCTCCTGAACCCGGCAGATTTAATTGTCCTATTTTTTCCTTTAGTGTCATCTTTTTCATTAAAGCGTCAATGAAAGAATTCATTTTCCCATCATTGTTTTGCGCAAAACCGGCATACATAAAGCCGAACATCAATACCAAAAGTGCAATCGTTTTTTTCATTATTTATAGTTTAGATAATTTATGCTTTTATTTTCTAAAACATTTCCTTCAATAAATCGTCCTGGTTTAACTCTCAAAGTTCTATTCTATAGTTATTCAACCTTAATAATTTTTGTCCTTGCAGAAACCCCATTTTCATTTATAGCCTCAATAGCAAAATAATAAGGCTTTTTCAAATCCATGGTTTTTAACCAATATTCATTGGCATCGTATACCATAATGCAATTGTACAATTTATCCTTCGCTGTGCCCAAATAAATATTATAGGCAAAAGCATTATCCACGGGCCTCCATTTTATCCAGGCACTGCGCTTATCTTTTTCTGTACGCAACACAATGAAATTCTGAACCATATCAGGAAGTGCTCTACCGCCCTTTCCAAAAACCCTGAAACCGCTGATAGCGAATTTACCGGTGGGCATGTGAATATTCATTAATTTTAAAAACCTTGCCTGTACCGGCTTTTCAAGTTCCACATATTCATGAGGAATATCCGTTCTGTTATTGCTTTTATCTACTAATACTTTCCATTTTTTCCCATCCGGGGAATAATACAAAATATATTGATGATACTGTTCGCCACTATTTATCTTTCCCAGGTGATCAGCAGCAACATCGTGATCGGCGTAATTAATTTGTACTGCATTTACGGAACTTATATTTCCAAGATCTGTTTGTATCCATTCACCTTTATTACCGGTTCCGGCACTCCAGTAGGTTTTAATATTTTCATCTACTGCATTATTGGAATGATAACCCCACAGAGTAGACGAAACTTCAACTGGTTTTTTGTAATTCAACAACATCCATCCGGTTAAATAAGACCTCAACCCCGGACTCTCAACCCCGGGAGAGGGGAGATAATGCGGGTAATCTCCAAAGGCAGTATTGCACCACATTACATCATCTTTATCAAAACCAGCCGGCCATATACCTATTCTCCTTTCAAAATTATTTTTAACAGCAATCGTCATGGTAGAAACATGCCACCAGTTTTGTTGGTTATCCTGGAAGGTGGAGCCATGGCCTGCTCCTCTAACAAAACCTCCTGGTTTAAAAGAAAGTGGATCAGATTGTGGGGTAAATGGCCCCAGCGGGTTATCTCCTACTACCACACCATCAGCATAGCCACTGAACTCAGTGCCCGGTGCACCATACTGCAGGTAATACTTACCGTTATGTTTTGCCATCCAGGAACCCTCAATAAAAGGATCGAGAAAAGTGTTGTCGTAGTTCTCGCCAAAACGTTGCCATCCATAGCGCCAATCTTCTAAAAAATACATTTCTTTCCTTGTTCCTATGGGTTGTAATGTTTTTCGATTCAGTTCAATTCCATATAAAGGATACCGGTTGCTACTACCGTTATACATATATAGTTTACCATCAGTATCAGTAAAAAAATCCGGGTCCCAGCCGCCAATGGCAAAAGAATCTACGAGTGGTTTCCATTCATTTGCTTTTGGATTGGTGCTCATCCAAACGGTAAAATTGGAAGTATAGGTTGACCCAAAAACGATCATAGTATCACCAATGATTCCTACAGCAGGTGCACACAATTCATCATAACCGGCATTCCAGGGACGCAGGAATCTTTTTGAAATAAAATTCCAGTGCAGCATATCGCTGCTCCACCAATAGCCCCATTGATTGGTTGAAAACATATAAAAATCTCCTTTATAATTTACAATTACCGGATCCGCTGTAGCACGGTGATGCCCCCATTCAGCAAAATTCGGAATTGGCGTATACCCATAATCAATATTAATTGGGTTGCAATATGTTTTTTGCTGCGCAAATACATTCCCGGTTAAGAGATGAACAATGATAAAAGCAAAAAGTATATTTTTAATTTTCATTTTATCTGAACAATTTTTTAATTATATGCTGATTGTATTTCAGGAAACAACCTGTTTTTTATAAGTAAATTTCTCACCTCCTTTCAAAACCCTGTATTGCTGCCCGATTCGTTCCGCTTCCTTTACAAAATCCTTTACGTCAGCCGTATTAAAACTAAACATATCATAATGACAGGGAATAACATATTTTGCTCCAATCGCCTTTGCTAATTCAGCCGCTTCTTTGCAATCTAAATTACTTGCTACTTTTCTTTCAGGCTTGTTTCCATTAATTGGTAACAAAGCGACATCTACATTAAAAGGTTTTAATAAATCTATCATCTCATCAAAGAACAAGGTATCTCCACTATGATAAATTGTAAACTTACCGAATTCAATTACATAACCCATGTATTTACAATTGCCATTTTCATCTCTTTCTATTTCATTATGCTTTGCCNNCGGAATACCATGAAATGTAAATCCATCCATAGTCACTGACCTATTTTCATTTAATCCAACCGGAAAATCCGGATTACACTGCACTCTTTCTGCTACAAAGGCACGGTTAGCTCCCGGAATAATAAATGTAATGCCGGGATTATTTTTTATAACAGGGACGAGAGTTTCCGCATCCAGGTGGTCGGTATGATTATGACTGGAAGTAATAACTGAAATATTTTTCAATAAACCTGGTTGCACAACCAACTCACTCATCCTCTTATGTGGATTGTCCGTCAGCGCATATTTGTTGGTGAGGCTATCTGATAAATAAGGATCAAGCAACACTCTCTTTCCCTTCCACTGCAATAAGAAACCACTTTGCCCCAGCCACCACAAATGAAAATTATCTTCGTCATTAATTAACGAATTCATTTCTTCAATTAATTCTTCATTCTTTTTTATCGCTTTTATTAATTCCATTATAAACCCGCCCTTACTTTTTTTGCTCCTGCAACCATATTAATTAATTTTTGACGGGAAGCCCATCTTGCTGTCTGGCTCAATCCGCAATCAGGCGCTATGGATAATTTTTTCGCCGGTATATATTTCAAACATCGTTGGATTCTCTCCACTACATCATCTACTGATTCTATGTAATAATTCTTAACATCGATAATACCAACTGCTACATTCATTTTTTCTGCAAAAACTTTCAATAACTCAATTTCAGCAAATTCCCGATTGGCCATTTCAATATGAATTTCATCTACGCTCAAATCAAGAAAGTCAGGCAACATGGGTTTGATACTTCTGTAACCTACAGATCTTCCTTTATAGTTACCGAAACATAAATGTGTACTGAGATTGCACTTGCCCACAACTGGTTTTACTGTACAATTAAAAATATCCACAAATCGTTTGGTATCTTCCTTGTATGCATAACAACTCATTGATGGCTCATCAACCGTTATCTCTTTACAACCGGCATTTACCAGGGCTTCCAGTTCTTTGCTGATGATGGGCAACAAAGCTTCTGTTATTGCATAACGGTCTTTGTATTTTTCATTCGGCAATAATCTTCCACTTAAGGTATAAGGTCCGGGAACACTTGCTTTAAGAGCAGGCCCTGAAGGAGCTAATTTTTTAAGCCTTAAAAATTCTGCAACTGCTC
>PKYU01000282.1 GCA_003132765.1 Chitinophagaceae bacterium
CCTGAATTTTCTAACGTACATTCCCAAGTATTGCAGGATATTTTGAAAAGACTTGATATAGCTTTTAAACATTTTTTTCGTCAGGTAAAACAAGGGCATGAGGCAGGTTTCCCAAGATTTAAGGGCAAAGAACGATTTAGTTCTATCTGCTATCCACAAAGCGGGTTTAAGATTGAAGGAAACAGAGTATTGCTTTCTAAAATAGGTAGCCTAAAGATAAAACTTCACCGTAAAATCATTGGCGATATTAAAACCTGTTCGGTTAAAAGATCCGGGAATCAGTGGTACGTTGTTTTTACGGCGGAACAAAATATTATTGTTCCTAAAAAAGTCGTATCTACCGCTGTTGGTATTGATTTGGGATTGGTAAGTTCTGCTGTTCTTTCTGATGGCAGCAGGATTGAAAATCCGAGATACCTGAAAAAGTCTGAAGAAAAACTGAAAAGCATTCAATCCAGATATTCGAAGTATATGGGGAAAGCCACTAAGCGTAAGCTGTCTGCACTGCATAGAAAAGTTAACAATCAAAGAAATGATTTTTTGCATAAAGCAAGCACCATGGTTGTTAACAAATACGGATTGATTGCGTATGAAGATTTGAATATTAAAGAAATGACGCAAGGGCGATTTTCCAAAAGCATATACGATGCCGGATGGGGGAAGTTTACTGACATGATCAAGTACAAGACTGAAAGTGCTGGTACTTATGCCATAGCTGTAAATCCCAGAAACACATCTAAAACTTGCTCTTGCTGTGGCACGATTGTAGAAAAGAAAATCTATAATCGTTCTCATGATTGCCCCATATGTGGTTTGGCGCTTCATCGTGATTTAAATGCATCCCTAAATATTTTACGGTTAGGAACTGACCGTATGAAAGAGGGCTTTGCCCGACTTCATCAAAGCCACATTCTATGAATGTGGTTGTTCACTTTATCTTTACTCCTCACTACTGTTGAAAAACAGCATATCACCTTCTCATGAGCCAGGAACCATTCAAAAAATTTATCAATCAAAAAAATAATGCCGCGATAAAGGAAAAGCATAAACAGGAAAAGAAAAGCGAAAAAAAACAACGGGCCGTAGCTATAGAAAAGCGCTTTGAAGAAAAGAGATTATTGCGTGCCAGGGCATTTTCCGGAAGTAATCCACCAGTATCTGAACAAGCAGCACATAAGGAAAGAAGACAAAAATATCCCCAGGTAAAAAAGGATACATCAGTTGAAAGCCCAAAGAGTCCGGCAAAAGATAACGATACATCTCTAATGCCATTAAATAAATACCTGGCCCACTGCGGGGTAACTTCCCGTCGGGATGCAGTGAACCTAATCATAAAAGGAAAGGTATCCGTAAATAAAACAATAATCACGCAACCGGCCTTTAAAGTAGGCGGGAAAGACGAAGTATTTTTCAACGGAAAAAAATTATTTGTAACCAAGAATCTTGTTTACATTTTGCTCAATAAACCAAAAGATTATATTACGACAACAGATGATCCCCAACAGCGCAAAACGGTATTGCAACTCACAAAAAATGCTACTGACCAGCGTATTTACCCGGTTGGTAGACTCGACAGAAATACTTCGGGTGTTTTATTGCTTACAAATGACGGCAGCCTGACACAGGAACTTACCCACCCAAGTTTTAATGTAAAAAAAGTGTACGAAATAAAATTGGACAAACCATTGACCAAAGCAGATTTTGAAAAAATTCTAAAAGGTATAAGATTAGAAGATGGAGAAATATTTGCAGATGCTTTGGCATTTAGTGATGCAAATGATAAATCAATCATTGGCATTGAATTACACAGCGGCCGCAACCGAATTGTACGCCGGATATTTGAACATTTAGGATATGTAGTAAAAAGCCTGGACCGGGTTATGTACGCTAACTTAACTAAGAAGAATTTGGAACGGGGAAAATGGCGCTACCTGAATGAAAAAGAAATCCGCCTGTTAAAGTACATGAACAAACAGAAAAATATACGTGGAGCAGGGTTTTCCAAAAGCAAAATTGAGGGCAAAGAATTCCAATAAAAAAGAGGCATGAAAGGTTTTTCAATAATTTTCGAAAATGAAGATTTTATTGCTATTGATAAGTCAGCAGGTATGCTTACCATACCAGACAGGCATGATGATAACCAATTGTCGCTGTACAAAATTCTTCTAAAGCAATACAAACAAATATTTATTGTTCATAGGCTAGACCGCGATACCAGCGGCCTGGTTTTATTTGCAAAAAATGAGCATGCTCACAGGTATCTTTCCCAATTATTTGAAAAAAGAAATATTGAAAAAATTTATCTCGGCGTCATCAAAGGTAGCTTGCAGGAAAAAGAAGGTTCAATTAATGAAGCTATTGCCGAACATCCATCCCTAAAAGGAGTAATGACTGTAAACAAAAAAGGTAAGCCTTCTTCAACTGAATACAGAATCTTAGAAGATTTTGGAATTTACTCTCTTGCTCAATTCAAAATACATAGCGGAAGAACTCACCAAATAAGGGTGCACCTGAAATTTTCTGGCCACCCGATTGCATGCGATCCCATTTATGGAGATGGGAAACCGATACTTTTGTCTTCTTTTAAAAAGAAATACAAACTAAGCTTGCATGAAGAAGCAGAAAGGCCACTGGTTAACAGACTGGCCTTACATTCTTATCGATTAATTTTTAAAGATGCGCACGGGGATATGCAATCTTTAGAAGCACCGATTCCAAAAGATTTAAAAGCGTTATTACAGCAACTAAAAAAGAACAGAGGCTAGTTCAGATTTGGTTGGGGCGTATAGCGCAAATATGGTTTTACCACCTTTACACCCTTAGGAAACTTTTTTATAGCATCTTCAGTGCTGATTGAAGGAACTACAATTACGTCCTCCCCTGCTTTCCAATCGGCAGGAGTCGCTACACTAAAATCGGAAGTTAACTGAAGGGAATCTATCACTCTCAAAACTTCATTAAAATTTCTTCCTGTTGAAGCAGGATAAACAATCATCAGCTTGATTTTTTTATCAGGGCCTATAATAAATAATGACCTCACGGTTGCAGTGGCAGAAGCATTGGGATGCATCATGCCATAAAGATTAGCTACTTTTTTTTCTTCATCTGCTATTATCGGGAAATCCACGGTTACATGTTGGGTTTCATCAATATCCTTCCTCCAGGAAAAATGCTTATCAAGCGGATCAACACTTACGGCAAGAACTTTCACATTACGTTTCTCAAATTCTTTTTTGAGTGAGGCAGTTCTTCCCAATTCTGTTGTGCAAACCGGAGTATAATCTGCCGGATGGGAAAAAAGGACACCCCAGCTATTACCTAAAAATTCGTAAAAATTAATTTTGCCCTCGGTTGTTTCCGCTGTAAAATCAGGGGCGGTATCGCCTAATTGTAAACTCATAATTATAATTTTTTATTTAAAGGATTTGGCAAATATATTGATATCCTACCATTTTAGTAGGGGAAAGTTATTAAATTTACATTAAAGATAACATCGGAATATCCCTATATTAAAAAAATGCTTTCAAAAAAAACCAGGTATGCTTTCAGAGCTCTTTCATATCTCGCCGAGAATTACGGAGGTGGCCCCGTTTTAATCAGTGAAATTTCAAAAGAAAAAAAAATCCCATTAAAATTTCTTGAAAATATTCTTAATGAATTAAAAAAAGCAAACCTGCTTGAAAGCAAAAAAGGAAAAGGTGGGGGCTATTTTCTAAAACTTTCCCCAAAAAAGATAAATCTTGCAACGGTGATCCGTGTTATTAACGGGCCCATCGCCCTGCTACCATGTGTAAGTTTGAATTTTTATGAAAAATGCGAAGATTGTGATGAGGAAATCTGTGGAATACGCAAAGTAATGACCATCACCAGGGATGTTACACTAAAAATCCTGGAAAAAAAGACGCTTTATAACATTATTCATGCATCGGTTTGAGGTTATGCAGGAAATATATAAGAACTTAGAATAGATGATATTTCCCGCGCAATTAGATTTTTCATTTAATACTTTTTAGTAAAAAGCCCAAGACCCAAGAAACTTCCCCCGGATTTTTACTCCTCCTTTTCCAAAGAAAATTAAGCTGACTGATTTATCTCTGCTAAATTTTTGATAAACTAGTATAAGAAAAAGACAGGCGTTGAAACAAATAATATGGGCATAGAGACACCAAACTAAAAACGTTAGTTCTTTCGATACTCCCTAAGTTTCCAGGTATAATTCAAGGAGGCCATCCGGCAGAGATAAAAATAATTTCATGTTCTTTTTATCAATTTTTTGCAATGATCCTTCATGAACGGGGATGAGTACTTCTTTGCCACTGATTATGATTTTGCAAAGAACCTGGTGAGGTTGTTCTATTACCTCACAAACTTCTCCCAACTCCGTATTTTCATTTACAACCGTATAACCAAGGAATGAAATTGGCGCGGACCGGGAAGAAAACTTTTTGAAATCATTCACATTTAGCCATATTTCCTTTTTAATAAAGCGCTTCGCAGCTTCCTTTGTAGTAATTCCTTCAAACTTTACAAATACTTCCTTATCATTCTTTATTTTGACAGATTCAACAAAATAAGGCAGGAAAGATTCTTTATATTCTTCAATAAATACATTTTCAACACCTTTTAAAGAAGTTCTTTTCCCAAGGTTATGCTCAAGAACCAATTGCCCTCCTGTTCCGAAAGTAGCTACCAGTTTACCAATTTTAAAAAAGTTATTCATATAGTCAGGTAAAGATATTTGAGAAAAAGGGGAAATACCGACCTGTATGAGATCAAGTCAGAAAAGTTATGAGGAGAATTTATAAAATCAGCATTGATTTGCCGGGGAAAAATAAAAAAAAGTGGATCCTCTTTTCAGAAGATCCACTCATATATTTTAAATAATCTTATTAGTTGCCCATATACTCTTTCAAAAGATGAGATCTTGAAGCGGAACGAAGTTTGGAAAGAGCCTTATCTTTTATTTGGCGAACTCTTTCCCTGGTCAGATTAAATCTTAATCCAATGTCTTCAAGGCTCATAGTTTGATCAACATTTATTCCATAGAATAGACAAATCACTTCTTTTTGTCTTTCTGTAAGCATAGTCAATGATCTCGCTATTTCTTTTTTCAATGAATCATTGAATAATATCTGCTTATCTGCACTATCAGCATTATTATTTATCAATACGTCAATTAATGTATTTTCTTCACCCTCACTTAAAGGAGAATCCATGCTTAGGTGACGAGCAGCCATGTTTAAAGTTGCAGAAACCTCTTCCACTTCCAGGCCAAGATAAGTAGCAACTTCTNNAACCTTATTTAGTGGAAGCCTTACAATTCTGGATTGTTCCGCGAGGGCCTGCATAATGGACTGCCGGATCCACCAAACGCCGTATGATATAAATTTAAAACCTCTCGTTTCGTCAAACCGCTGGGCGGCCTTAATGAGGCCGAGATTGCCTTCATTGATTAAGTCTGGAAGCGAAAGTCCCTGATTCTGATATTGTTTTGCAACAGATACCACAAATCTTAAATTCGCTTTAGTAAGTTTATCCAAGGCTGCCTGGTCTCCTTGCCTTATTTGAAGGGCAAGTTTAACTTCATCCTCCGGAGAAATAAGATCGACCTTTCCAATTTCTTGCAGGTACTTGTCCAGGCTTTCGCTTTCGCGATTTGTAATAGATTTTGAAATTCTTAGTTGACGCATACTCATATGAGTTATTTTAGTTGTATAACTGGGTGGAATTGTGTTCTAGTAAATAAATCAGGAGTATTAACGTAATTTAAACAGATTTAAGTATGTGACCAAAAAAAATGTTAAAATATAAAATATATATTATAGATAGAANNGAGCCGTTTAGAAAATAAATTATAAAAAAAAGGACAAATTAACTTAGTTAGTTAATTTATTTTCTATTATTGCACCTATACAGTTCAGTTTTAAAATTAAAGATGAGTAAGAAAATACGATACACCTTAGAATACCCCGTTAGATGTTCACTNNTTTGCAGGAATGGTTTGCAGATAAAGTAGAAGATAGCGATGGCAAATTCAGTTTTATGTGGAATGGTTCTTCTGAGGAGGCGGAAGTTTTGGAGAGCGAAGAAAATAAGTCAATACGTTTTCACTGGATCAATTCTCCTGCTGATGAATATTTTGAATTCAGCATTGAAAAGTCTGAGGTAACTAACGACACGATTTTGATCATAAACGATTTTGCAGACAAAAAAGAAATTAAGGACCAAAGCCAGCTTTGGGAAACTCAGGTTAAGGAACTTTTCCATCGCCTGGGAAACTGATCTTTAAAAATTCCAGGATTTCTATAAAATTTCTTTCAAAAAATTCAGGAACATTTTCCCATTGGTTCAGATCAGCCTTTTTGGATATTTTCAGGAAACCTCTCTTAATTATTTGATCCAATTTCTTTTCATTTACTTTCGAAGCCTCCATATAGTTAGCAGGATCAAAATTATGCTGCCACTCTTTATCATTAATACAAATGAAAAATGAATTCTCCTTCAGGTAATGATAACATTTGGAAAAATTATCTTTAATCTGAAAGCTCCTGCCAGAAAGATGTAGTGAAATACTAAAGAAATTACCCCACCAAAAAAATGTCCTGATTGCCACAATATTTTCTTTTGAAAAAAAAGCGGGATAGTCCATTATCACGTAAGGAAGCCCCTGGTAATTTTCACCTTTTGAGATTTTTGCGGTGTTTTTTTTAAAAATTTCTGCTACGAGGGAATATGACTCCTCTTCCACTATTCCGCGAAATACTTCATGCATTTCTCCGAAAAGCTGAAAAACTTTATTAATGACTGATGCTTTAGTTAAAATCCACTCCTTGTTTTCTATCAGTTCCATTTCAAGTGCCGAAAGGTGTATTTTTGTTTTGGTATGCATTGAATAAAAATATTTACCGCAAAGAAATACTACCTGGCCCTCTGCGTGGTCCTTCAAATGTTTAAAAAACTCGATAAATTAATTCTAAAAGCTTTCTTGTGGCCTTTTATTGCCACGTTTTTCATTACCCTATTTGTATTTATGATGCAAATATTATGGAAATATATTGATGACCTCGTAGGTAAAGGTCTGGATTTTCTTACGTTAATGGAATTTCTCATTTATGCCAGCGCTACCCTTGTTACGCTGNNGCTATTCTGCTATCATCTATCATGACTTTTGGAAAGTTGGGTGAAAATTTTGAACTGGTTGCGATAAAATCTTCAGGAATTTCATTATTAAGATTTATGAGACCCCTGTTTTTCGTAGCAATATTATTAACGGGAGTAGCTTTTCTATTTGCAAATTATATTGCGCCGGTCGCCAATCTAAAATTTGCAGTTATATATAATGATATTTACAGGAAAAGCCCTGCATTTGACCTGAAAGACGGAGTATTTTACAATGGATTCCAGGGATTTTCTATAAAAGTTGGTAAAAAAGAAAAGGATAAAAGTACGCTTCACAATGTATTGATTTATGAA
>PKYU01000463.1 GCA_003132765.1 Chitinophagaceae bacterium
GGTTTCGGAGGCGCCAATGACCATTTCTTCGGCGGGATCAACAAATATGGATACACGAATTCCTGCTTTTTGAAAAACAGAGATAATATCAATAAGGTAGGTCTTATTTTTTTTAGTATCCCATCCATGGTCAGAAGTAATTTGTCCTTCAGTATCTGGTACCAGTGTTACCTGGTCCGGCTTATTAGCAAGAACCAAATCCACAAATTTTTGCTCTTTCGGATTTCCTTCAATATTAAATTCAGTAGTAATAATTTTTTTTAATTCAAATACATCTGCATAACGTATATGTCTTTCATCTGGCCGGGGATGAACGGTTATGCCGTCTGCTCCAAAATTCTGAATATCTATAGCTGCTTTTATCAGGTCGGGATTATTCCCACCCCGGGAATTTCGTAATGTGGCAATCTTATTAATATTTACTGAAAGTTTGGTCATAACGATCTCTGTTATTTTTGCCTGGTTAATGGGAAAACTCAAAGTTATGAAGGAATTTTTGAGCGCTGCTTTGATTTTATAAATAGAATTGAGAAAGAAATTATTTTGAGTTCATGAAGAGAATCCCCTGGAAGCGGGAGCTAAAATAGGATCTCTATTAATATATCAATTTCATCCTATTTCTTATTGTTTCAAATAAATTTTAACTTCAAGGATAATTTTTCCATTAAGCGACTTTGATTTTCATTTCTTGTTTTATTTATTTTACCATTATAATTTGCTTATTCAATCTTATCTTAAATGGCGGAACATGTTTTAGAAAGAAGGCTTGGGCTTGGCCATGCTACCGCTATCAATATGACTGACATGGTGGGCATCGGCCCATTTATTACTATGCCCATGGTGATTGGTATGATGAATGGCCCTTTTTTTCTTTATGCCTGGATTGCGGGCGCCTTTCTTTCATTTGTGGACGCTATGGTCTGGGGCGAACTTGGTACTGCATTTCCGAAGGCAGGTGGTTCCTATAATTTTCTGAAAGAAGCATATGGTAAAAACGGGGCAGGAAAATTGATGAGCTTTTTATTTGTTTGGCAAACGATGATACAGGCCCCATTAGTGATTGCTTCTGCAGCAATTGGCTTTGCAAAATATTTTTCTTATCTGGTTCCTCTCACGCCTTTAACTGAAAAAGTGGTTAGCGGCAGCGTAGTCGTTTTAATAATTCTTTTATTGTATCGTAAAATCGAAGCTATTGGTAAAATAAGTGTATTTCTATGGAGTGGTGTTATCGTTACCATGTTCTGGATTATTGGCGGAGGTATAGCACATGGGAATTTTCTTGCTCCTTTAAGAGAAATTAATACAGGAATAAACATAGATTATGCATTTGTAACCGCAATTGGTTTCGCAAGTGTAAAATCTGTTTATAGTTATTTGGGCTATTATAATGTTTGCCATTTAGGAAGTGAAATAAAGAATCCTTCTAAAAATATACCCCGCAGTATGTTTATTTCAATTTCGGGTATTGCTTTATTATACCTAATGATGAATATAAGTGTAGTTAGTGTAATACCCTGGCAGCATGCAAAAAATAGTGAGTTTGTTGTGAGTGAATTTATCCAGGTACTCTTTGGAAGATCAGCAGCAAAGGTCGCAACCTGCTTAATTTTATGGGTAGCTTTTGCATCTGTCTTTTCAGCAACCCTTGGCTATAGTCGTATTCCCTATGCCGCCGCCGCTGATGGAGAATTTTTTGCAGTATTTGGTAAACTTCATCCCACAAAGAATTTCCCCTATGTTTCATTGCTTTTCCTGGGAAGTTTAGCATTTATTTTCAGCATGCTTTTTAAACTTAGCGATGTAATAAGCGCCATTTTAGCTATGCGTATAATGATTCAGTTTATAGGGCAGGCTGTTGGCTTGATGATTTTGCATAAGGCAAAGAATAGAGTTGAATTTCCATATAGAATGCCATTGTTCCCGTTGCCTGTTATCCTTGCAATATTAATGTGGATATTTATATTAATTTCTACCGGAAGTAGTTTAATGGAAGGAGGGCTGGTAATTATATCTTTTGGGACTATAGCTTATTTCATAAAAGCAAAATTGAGAAGAGAATGGCCTTTTGCAGCAAGGACAATGTGAGTTCCTGGTCCTTGGGAAATTAATAGTTTTATTTCTGTAATTTATTTCCCAGGTTTACAATTTCCCTTTGCATCTCTTCAATTTTTTCAAGTAGATAGTGAATCGTTTCGATGCCTTCAATATTTATTTCGAGATCATAATGCATTCTCACAAATTTCTCCAGCTTATTAATATCATCCGGGTGGATATATGCAGAGCGTTTTAAGGACGTCACACTTATTAAACCTGAATTTTCCAAATCACTGATAAATGAATATTGAATATTGTGATGTATACAAAAGTCTTTAACAGGTATCAATTCTTTCCGGGCCATTGCAAATATTTTTGTTTTAAAATTTTGATAATTCAGTGAATAATTCTTTTTGTTTTGCTGTTAAATTGGTTGGGAGTTTTATATTCCAGGTTATATAAAGATCACCAAATTCACCTTCTTTTTTGTAAAGCGGGAAACCTTTTCCTTTAAGCCTGATTTTAGTCCCATTTTGAGTTCCGGCATTAATCTTAAGCTTTATTTTACCATCCAAAGTATTTATAGTTTTCTCGCCGCCAAGAAGGGCGGTGTAAAGATCGATTTCCTCAGTTTTATATAGGTCATTCCCTTCCCGCCTGAATCCGGTATCATTAGTAATTACAAATGTTATCAGTAAGTCTCCTGCCGGCCCGCCATTGGCTCCCGGACTTCCATATCCATTTAGTCTGATAACCTGTCCATTCTCAACTCCTGCTGGAATGGTAATCCTTACATTTTTACCATTGACAGTTAGTGTTTGTTTATGTGTTTTTGAAGCATCGGTTAATGATAAATGCAGTTCAGCGCTGTAATCCTGTCCCCGGAATTTGGATTGGCTCCTTCTTCCTTTCCCGCCTCCAAATAACGATTCAAAAAAGTCAGAGAATGCTGAATCGTCGCCGGAAGAATAGGTATATTGGCCAAAAGGGTCTCCTCCGAAACCTCCTCCTCCAAAACCCTGGCGCCCTTGTTGCTGTTTTGCCTGTTCAAATTGTTCGGCATGTTTCCAATCCTTTCCATACTGATCATACTTTTTTCTTTTTTCAGGATCACTTAGTACTTCGTTAGCTTCATTAATCTGCTGAAACTTTTTATGTGCCTCGTTATCATTAGGATTTAGGTCAGGATGAAGTTTTCGGGCTAGTTTTCGATAGGCTTTCTTAATATCCTCCAAAGAAGCATTTTTAGGAACACCAATTGTTTTATAATAATCAACAAAATCCATATTCTTTGTTTAGCATTTAAAATAATAACCAGATAAAATTAAGTGATTATTGAATAAGTATTTTTGCAATTTCTATTTCAAAATGCACCTTTCTAAAGGATTTATAAGAGGGTTACTGATTCAACAAATTTTGTCGAACGATTTACTATTTTCAAAGACAGTAAGAAATTGATTGGGAATCTTTCTTATTGAAAAACTAAATTAACAATCCTAATGCAGCTTATAAATCTGCGTTACCTGGTTCATCTTTCCGAAATGTTTAATTTAAACGGACTCATTAAGATTCTGAAACCCATTTTTTAGCGGCGCCTATATCTTCCAGCCTAAAACCCTTTGTGGGGCATGGAATGAAAATGCCAAAAGTGTCGGTAAACTTTTTAATTCCATCTTTTTCTGTTACGATAGCGAGCTTTTTCCATTTAAAGAAATGCCTGAATCCCAAGAGAGCATCCTCAATCCAAGCTCCATGAGTATAATTTTTTATTGACGTATTCAATACGAGCAAATAACTGATTTTACCTGTTGNNGCAACATTTTTTACAAAAGGATTAATTACCTGGTGGTAATCTTTGCGTGTAACAACTCCGGTAGCCCGGAAAGCTGCAACGTGTGGAGGTAATCCGTGTATGACTTCAATCATAAAAATATTTTAAATTTTGCATTGGAAGGCGAAACCAAAGACCATAAATAAGAATATGAGTCAGATCAAAATTTATTTGTTGAATTTAAATTGCGGTTGGAAGCCTGATTCTAATCTCCATTGCCTATAATTTTATAAAAAGGAATCAAAAGGTAATATATAATTCGGAGATGACCCTTTTCATTTATGGTTAAAAGTATTTTTGAGAAATCCTTCGTTTTTTAAACTGAATATTGGATTGTACAATATATTATTAGCTTTTGCGCCAGTTTCTTACTCAAAATATTTGAGAATAATATTAATTGGCAATACCATTCACTAAAAAATTTTTTACCTGTTCCCTGAGCCAAACAGGGTCTTCGTATAGAATAATCTTTTTTGTTGGTACAATAATGATCGTCTTTTTAGGCAGCAGCCTGTATCGGGCGTCCAGGATTTTCCATGAAACTACTTTTGAACCGTTCAAACCGCCTAAAATCAGAACAGGGATATCAATTTTTGCAAAATTATTTCCAGGATTTATGTTTTTCATTTCTGAAAATATATAGCCCAATGTCTTGTGATCACTTTGGGCAATCCATTTAGAAATCAGTTTTGCCTGTTTGGGATCACTTACGTAACTCAGAACTACTTTATTCAGATTTGCTTCGAATATTGCTTCCGGCATTGTTCTAAATTTAACTGCAGCATTTGCTAAATTATATGCTGGGTTTTTTTGGGCCTCTTCTGAATAAACCGGGGCAACCGGTATACCTGTTTTAAAAGGAAGGTTATCGACGCAAAGAATTTTTGAAAATAACNNATAAGGAAGGCTCTTCGCCTGCGGCCCAAAGACTCAATAATGCACCAAGTCCGTCACCGATAAGGACAGGCTTATTCAGGTTATTTTCCTTAACATAGGCGATCAATTGGTTTCTTACAGTTTTTAGAATTGGAGTATCGATAGGAGGCACGTTCCCTAAACCAGCTATCGTGACAACATGAAATTGGTATTTTGATTTTAGATCTTCAATAACCTGGTTCCACATATTATCGCTTGAGGCAAAACCTGAGAGGAGAATAACGGGTTTGCCATTCCCAAATACGTCGACATTGAATGCCTCCTTCTGAGCATAGACATTTAAGGTGGCCAACATTAAAAGTGAAATAAATATTTTTTTCATGAGTTACATTTTACAGTTTGCCACATCAAAGTTTAGATTTGTTAAACACTAAATCAAATATTTTTAGAAGTTAAACTAATTCGCTTACAAGATAAGAAAATAGGCAAAAAAAAACTTCTGCAGTTTAATGCAGAAGTTTTTTTAAAGAAGTACTTCAGAGGAATCAATTTATCCGGAAGGTAAATACCTTGTTAAAGGATAAAATCGGCTTGACTTTTTGTTGGGCCGGTTTTCATTGGGATATTACGGAACAAAACGGGTCTTAAGAAAAATAGAAGTTGACTGATATCGGATTAATTTGGTTTTTCCTGGATTGGGAAATGGCTATTTTCGAAAGGATTTGGATTTCTGATTAATGTTTGTTTAACATCAATCAACTTCTGAAGCAAATATAGAGAGCGTAAGATTGCTGTCCTATAGCACTACTGCCTGATTTTACTTATATTGTATTTACATCCTGATTAGAAAATACACGATTTTTTAAAACGTAAAACCCCGTCCATTCCAATTGGGTTTTTACTCGTTTGAAGCAAAAAATATACTTTTTACTTATATCCAATTTCTTTCGGGGTTTATCTTTGTAAAATGAAAACGGTTCATATAGATATTTCCGGTAAAGTTCATGGGGTATTTTTCCGTGCCACCGCGAAAGAAATAGCCCAGTATTTTCATATTTCAGGATGGATTAAGAATAGCGAACAGGGAAAAGTTGAAGCTATAGTTACTGGGGAAGAAGAAGATATTGACGAATTCATTTCCTGGTGCAGGCATGGTCCGGATAGAGCCACGGTTGAAAAGGTTATCTGTACGGGAAGAACTCTTCAAATTTTTGATAAGTTTGAAATAATACGGTGAAAGATTTTAATATGGAGGCATAATCCCTGAGATTTATCAATGGATTAGAATGGGTCTTTTATTATCATCATTTTGACATAATCTAATGGATAGTTAAGCTATTGTTAGATACTCCTCTGGTAACTCCTGAATTGCGGTATCAAACAAAATAGATAATTAAAAAAAGGTTTAAGGAAATGTATTAATAGCCTGGCAAAACCAGGTAAATACCTATTTCCTAAAATTTCATGGTAAATTGTAAAATTTTATAAACAATCCAAAATATCAGGATGAATAAAAAATTTACGATTGTTAAGTTATCTGGTCTGCTAGTTCTCATCCTCTGTTTGCAGACTTTATCTGCCCAAAATTATCATTTATTGATTGGCACATATACCAGCACTGGAAGCAAGGGGATTTATGTATATAATTTCAATGTGCAAACGGGCAACGCCAAATGGGTTAGTAACACTGATAGTGTTGTTAATCCTTCTTACATTACATTATCTCATAATGGCAAATTTGTTTATGCAGTTAATGAAACGAATGGGTCTGATCCGGGTAAGGTTAGCGCCTTTTCATTCAATAATAAAAAAGGGACCCTAAAATTCCTAAACACCCAATTGTCCGGAGGGGACGATCCATGTTACACGTCCGCCAGTAATGATGACAAATGGCTGGCAGTGGCTAACTATACAGGAGGAAGTGTAGCTGTTTTTCCAATCAATCCTAATGGTTCTTTGAAACCTTACAGCCAGCTGATACAGGATTCAGGTAGCAGTATTAATAAGGAAAGGCAGGAAAAAGCCCATGTACATGAAGCAGTATTTTCACCTGACTATAACTATTTATTTACTCCTGATTTAGGAATGGATAAACTTATGGTTTATCACTTCAACCCGACTTTAAAGAAGCCTCTCATACCTTCGAAACCTTTATCCTTAAATACGCCGGCAGGAAGTGGTCCAAGACACATAGTATTTCATCCTAAAAAGAAATTTGCCTACCTTATTCATGAATTGAGTGGAACAGTAACTGCATATAGTTATCAAAATGGTAAATTCAAACAATTGCAGGAACTTCCTGCCCACCCGGATGGATATACAGGAGTAATTGGCAGTGCAGAAGTCCAGGTTTCCCCTGATGGCAAGTTCTTATACGCTTCTAATCGTGGTGATGAGAATACTATTTCCATATTTGCAATAAATATTGCAACCGGCAAATTAAAATTAGCGGGTTACCAGTCTGTCCTCGGTAAAGCGCCCCGAAATTTCATTATTGATCCAACAGGTAATTATTTAATTGTTGCCGACCAGGACAGCGATAATATTGTCATATTTAAGCGGGATAAGAGTAGTGGTTTATTGAAGGAAACCGGGGAACAAATTCATTTGCCTAAGCCGGTATGCCTTCAAATGATTAAAATAAATGACTGATTAAACTATATGGTTTACAATAAGTCAATAATATGATTTTTTATTTAACACTTAGGACTATAAGTGGCAATAGAAAAGAATTAAATTTGATAATAGATTTTTAAAAAATTAATTATGAAAAAAATTATGCATATTTTACTCATTGCAGGACTAACTGCAGGAGTATTCAGCAATGCTGCAGCACAACGCGGTCGCAGTAGCGGAGGCTCTTCTGGTAGGAGCAGTGGTGGAAGCAGTGGAACAGTATCTTCACGAAGATCATTTTCAGGTAATTCTCCACGATCATTTTCAGGTAATTCTGCTGTCCGTCGTAATTCTTTCGCAACAAGTCAAAGGGCTCCCATGACACCCTCTTCAGGAAGGGGCCTAAATAGCAGAACCTTCGTGCAACGCAATTCGTTTAATAGTAATGTGGGAAGCCGGCAGAACTTCAATAATGTTGCCAGTTCCAGGATTGCTACAAGTCGCATATCTTCAGGTTATAACGGTGGTTATCGAAACAGCTCTTACAGGGCTGGATACTACAATTCATACAACGGGGGATTTGGTTATATGCATGGAGCACGGTATACCTTTCTTCCAAGGAACAGTATTTCTATCTATTTTGGTGGATCTCCTTATTATTACTGGGGCGGGTTATTCTACGGTTATTATGGAGGGTTTTATCAACCTTTATTTCCCCCGATCGGCATCCGTGTAGGATTTCTTCCTTTTGGGTATACATCTTTTTACCTGGGAGGTTATCCATATTATTATTACAATGGAATCTACTACAGGCAATATGATGACAACAATTATGAAGTAGTTGATCCGCCTATGGGTGCCTCTGTTTATAGTTTACCTGAAGGAGCAAAGTCGGTAGTGATTAATGGCGAAAAAATGTATGAATTGAATGGCACATATTATAAGGAAGATAGGGATGCCAAAGGCCAGACTATCTATACAGTTGTGGGAAAATATGGTCAAATAAATAATACCGATAACAGTGGATTAAATACTCCGGATAATAATGGAGTGTATCCTCAGAATAACAATAGCGGTATGAATCCACCGCCTGCAACTAACCCAAGTCTTGATAACCCTAACAACAACGACCTCAACCCTAATGTTCCTCCGCCATCCTCGAATTTACAAGTAGGAGATATTACCAACCAATTACCACAAGGATCAAAATTGGTTACTATTAATGGTGAACAAATGTATGAAACACCAGATAATATGTTTCTTAAAGATGTATCGGAAGGAGGATCTGCTCAATATAAGGTAGTAGGAAAATAATTTCCAATCCAATTTATTTGCAAAATTAAAGCCGGGTAATTCCGGCTTTTTTTGGTGTGTCAGGCATGCATATCAGCTATAGGGTGGAAGTCCCGAATACGCTTTACAGTAGGGAGTATTAGCCAAGAGCAAGGGTGTCCACCGTGAGGTGGAATCTGAAGGAAGCNNGGCACGGTAGTGTGGGTGATGTTGCCAAACAAACAAAAGCCCCATACTGTACAGAACACTATTGGTGTAGATGCAGAGGCTACATGAATGGAAAGCGGAAATGGTTAGCCTGAGAGATCTGGGGATAATAGGTCGGCGGCATGCGAGAATGCCTAAGAGTAAAACGGATACCAGAACAAAGAATGGTATCGGGTATCTCCAGAAGTCAGCAGAGGTCATAGTAAGCCGGCAACGAGCTC
>PKYU01000048.1 GCA_003132765.1 Chitinophagaceae bacterium
ATATCAAACTTAAAATTTAATGATTCATGTCCGGGATATTTTCTTGCATAGCTGTGTCCGGCTTTTGGATTAATATAAGTACTTCGCCAGCCATACTTGTTCCATGAAATATTTACGAGTAAAATATTAGACATTATTCACGATTCATTTAATGGGTATTCGTTGAAGTTGAAGTGTCGCGATAAGGTAGCCGATAACGCTACGATTTATGTTATANNTACAATTATACTTTTTGTATTGTCGTTAGGTCAATCCACCCAATGGCGATCGAATTCCACATTGGATTATTTTTTTTCCCTGCTATAAACACCACCTCCTATCCAAAAACCTATCCCATACTTGTTTAGTTCGCTCATACAAGATATATAGCAGGCCAGGTATATAAAACCTTTTATTGATGTAATATTAAAGAAACTTCAAACCCCTTCTAAAGATAAGCCGATTTTTTTATTGAGTTTAACGATTGTATTTACGCTATTGGCCCCGTGGGTTTNNCCGTGAAACCCCCGCCGCGGCCATAATCACATAAAAACAAAAGGCCATCGAATACATGTTTTTCACATATGCAACATTCACTTTGGGAGCTATTGCTGAGAAGGTGGAGAGGCGTATATTTATGCGATGACTGTCCACTCATCTTTTACTGATCTTAAAATTGATACATGGGAGGGCTCGCGATTATGAAAAAAATACCAACAAAACCATCTACTGCATGGAAGACTATTATGTAATTCTCGGTATCACTCGATCGGCTACCCTGGAGGAAATTAAAAAAAAGTATCGTGAACTTGCTAAACAGTATCACCCTGATAAGAACTCCTCTAACCCGAATAGTTTAGAGTTTTTCAAAAAAATTCAGGCGGCATACGAGACCCTTTCTGATGCCGGGAAAAGAGCCGCTTACGACTTACAACAAAAAGAACCATCAAATACTGTTCATCAAGCTAAACCTAACGACATACTCACCGAGGCATTTAGATCTGCCGGAATGTGGGCAGGCTTCGGCCTTTGGATAGTATCACTGTTGGAAAAGAGGATCAACAAGGAATAATTGTGCTTCCTGAAAATTATATTTTGGGCAGGATAATTTCAAATCGATTTATTTATTGTTGCGCCGGGATTTCACGGGGAGACATTGCTTCATGAAGGTGTTCTATGTTTTGCCCCCTCCGATTGCCCTTAGAATGTTTCAATTAAAAAAGTACTGCTGTCCTGATGTTTTTAACTCAGGACATTTTTCTTCCAATTTCCCTACGGGTTTTAATACTATTGTTGGTGATGCCTCGGTGAAAAGCCACCTCTAAAAACACCTCCTAATGCTTTTAAAAATATTATTTTGATGAGAAGCAATGGATACTTTTGCTAAATTAGGAGGGACTCTAATAATGAATTTATGAAGGCAGCATACTTTTGTATATTAAGATATAAGTCTAAAATGTCATTATTATCTTTTTTATTTATTTCAATTTTTCATTTTCAAACGTCAGGTCAAAACAATAGCCTTTCAAATTTAGTTAGTGTTATTTCAAAGGATTGTTGTAGATATTTTGAATCTAAACATACTTATAACTTTGATTCTTTAGACACTTATTTAAAAGAGGAATATGTCTTTAAATTCATGGAGAGCCACAAAAATTTAATAATTGAAACAGTGGAAAAAGTTTATGGCGGCACAAATAATATTTCCGGAGAAAAATTTGGAAATTAAATTTTCCAACTAGTGTCATGTCAAGTGTACTTTGACGGTTATTTATTATCTTTGTCAAAAAAACATGATAAAGTATAAAGTGACTTTAACGAAGCAAGAACGGGAAGAACTTTTATCGATAACCAAAGGAGGCATCCACAATTCAAAGAAAGTTATACATGCATTGATTCTTTTGAATTGTGATGTGGGTAAATTTTCTGACAAAGTATCAAATGAAGATATAGTCAAAGTGCTTAAAATAGGAGATCGGACTATCGACAGAATAAAAAAGAAATTTGTTGAACAAGGTTTTGAAGCCGCATTATCCAATAGTGCTACCACAAGAATTTATGATAAGAAAACTGATGGTGAATTGGAAGCGCATTTAGTTGCTCTTAGCTGCAGTAAACCACCCAAAGGTTTTTCCAGATGGTCATTAAGGCTACTGGCAGACAAGATGGTAGAAATGCAATATATTGAAAGCATATCTCATGAAACAGTAAGAACCATGTTAAAAAAAACGAACTGAAACCCTGGAAGGTTGTGGGATGGGTAATTCCGCCTCAAGATAACAGTCAGTTTGTAGCATCAATGGAACAAGTATTGGATGTGTATAAAAGGCCATACAGCAAAGAGTTCCCTTTGATATGTATGGACGAATCTCCCAAGCAGCTGATAAAGGAAACGAGAATAGCAATACCAATGAAATCCGGCCAGGAGGCGCGCCAGGAGTTCGAATATGAAAGGTGTGGAGTAAGTAATATTTTCATGGCATCCGAGCCACTTAAAGGCAAACGCTATGTTAAGGTAACCGAAAGAAAAACAAAAGTAGATTGGGCTATTTTTATAAGAGAGCTTGCAGATAATCATTATAAAACTGCTATCCAAATCACTTTGGTAATGGATAATTTAAATACTCATAAGCCAGCTGCTCTTTATGAAGCCTTTGAACCCGAGGAAGCTAAACGTGTTTGGGATCGATTTGAATTCGTATACACTCCTAAACATGGGAGTTGGCTCAACATGGGTAAAATCGAATTACATGTTTTAATGGGACAATGCTTAAACAGGCGTATAGATAATTTAAAGATAATGAAGGAGGAAGTAAAAGCATGGGAAACTCATAGAAACAATAAGGATGCAAAGATTAACTGGCAGTTTACAACCCAGGACGCAAGAGTAAAATTGAAGAAATTATACCCGTCAATCTATTCTTGACATGACACTAATTTCAACTAGATTGATTTATGATTGTGATTTTTACTATAATGCGCTTAAGGAAAATCGGAAAATGCATTATAAAAAATATTATAGCTTAAAAAAAGATTCTATAATGTGGATATTAGAAAGAAAGAATAAAATGCCAAGCAACCTAAGAAATTCAGATTATTATCAGTTAAGAGGTAGCGACTATTTTAATGTTCAAGATTTCCATAAAGCAATATTAGATTTCGATAGTTCGGAATATTTGGATAAGAATCTTCATGGTCTTAACATGTATTATAAAGGACAGATTGCAGAAATTCTTGAAGAATATGATGAAGCAATTAAAGACTATGAAATTTCTTCAAAAGTTTTAAGAATGTTTTTGATTCAAGAATATGCAGATATTCTTAAGAGAAAAAAGTGAGAAATAAATTCAAGGAAAACTGAGTGAAAAACCTAAGAGCAGCGCAAAGTTCAGTTTTTAGGTGTAATCGCTAATATTTAATCTCACAGGTTTGATTTTTTATTTGATATAAATGGAAAATCTGGCTTTTGTACGAAAGTAAATAAATTCCTCATTGGACAGTAATCTCCTGCTGGCTTGGTATAATGATTTCTGGTTTCCCTTTATATTCCTTGATGGTTCCTGTAACACAAACTCTTTATGATCATAAATCTCAAGCCCTGAGGTGAACTTTACCATATCCCTGGCGAAAACAACAATCGTAAGTGGGTTATCAGGATAATTTGCGCCTAAATCAAGAAAACTCACGCTGGGAATTTTTTTTACTCCATAAACCTCTGAACAAACCATCACTTTCTTGCCAATATAATTCACTGCATCTGCAGCAGATATTGTTTCAATTTTGGGTTGGATTATCACTCTTTTATCCGGAGTCGAAAAAAGAGGTTCCAAAACAGCATCCAGCTTAATCCCTGCATAAACTAATTGCCATTCTACAATTCTTTTATTCTTTTCCAGGTAGCTATTATCAATTTTGTGACCAGGAGGATAAATCTGATATAGAAGCTTCCTGTTTTGGAACATCCACTCTACAAAACTGGTTTTCTTTATTTGGGATATTCGGGCAGGAGATAGTTTCCTGTATAATTCCATGCAATCATCCAGAGTGATGTTTTCATCTTCGATAATATCTTTATCCCAGACAGCATGTAGATTGGTCTTCTTTCCATTTAAACTTATTTGGTAAAGTTTTCCGCCTTTATCATCAAGGTACCCTACATGCAAAGGCTGAAATAAATCACCCACCAAATGAAATAGAATAAGGAGGTCCGTGTGTATAGTTTCAGTGCTTAAATTATCTTTATGAAGCAGTTCGTTATAAGTGATGTTTAAGCGGTCAATAAGATTATCGCCATTGTCAGGAACGTACCTTTCTCCCTTTTCAAGATCTATATAATGTCAGGGCTTCATATAATCATACTTACCTTCTGAACGCATTTCATCCATCCATACAGTTGCTTCTTCAAAGGAGGTGGACCCTAAATAGCCTTGAACATTTTCCTTCGCATATTCATTCATTATTGACCGAGCTATTTCAGCAATTATGTGATGTCCCGTTCTTCCCCATCCAAAACAGGTGGTTGTAAAAAACAAGATAGTCACTGTTAAAAACACCACTATAATTCTGCAATATTTCATTGGAATATTTGATTATAATGTTGTAAATTTCTATTTAATTTTTCTGGCAGGGAAAAATATATGCAGTGCAATCTTTACGGACCGTTGGGATACGTAGACATTGACATATGCATATTTACTGGAGAGAAGGCACAAGCTATCATAAATAGCATAGCCGCTGTAGAATATTTTGTAACGATAAAAGGGAAAAAACACCTTATTCGGTATTCAAATCTGAAAACATATGACCCATTTTTCGTCAAAAATAAAAATGTATTCTATGCTTTGCTTTATAATGACGTTTGGTTTGAAGACGAACAAACATTTATCACAATTCAAGATTTAGAAAAGCTTTTAGCAAGCAAATCTTTCCCGATAACTCCTGAAGATAAACTTGAGAGACTGTTTTTAAAACTCTTCAGTTTTCAACAAGAAGACGGACAAATGATCCAACCGGCAATGGTTAGATAAAGAAAATGTGGGCAAATACGAATGGCAAATTGAAAGACAACTCATCCATTGGTACAATTGTGCCGAACAGGCCAAATTACCGGAAGTTGAAAATCTTATCCGGATCGTTGGCAGCAACGAAGAAAAAATTATGAACTATTTTAAAACAGGAAAAACAAATGCAAAGGCCGAAGCAATGAACAGCAAAATACAACGCTTCATCACCGCTAATTATGGGGTAAGGGATAAAGACTTCTTTCTTTACAGATTAGCACATTACTACTCTTAGCACATCAAAATAATAATTAGCCTAGCAATATTTATAATTTATTTTAAAAAAAATTTTTGTTAACTTTATTTTATTGTTGTCCCAAATGTACCATTAACTGTTGTTACTCAATAAACTTAAAATAGAAAAAGAACTATTAGCGCAAATAGCTTCAGGCAATGNNGCTTATTCGATGCGTATAATAAAAGGCTCTTCAATTATATTTCTATTATAATTAAATCTCCGCAGGTAGCAGAAGAAATAGTAATGGATGTATTCTTGAAAATCTGGTTAGGCAAAGAGATCATAACACAGATTGGAAATTTTGATGCCTTTCTTTTCCGGGTAGCTCATAACAAAGCAATAGATTTTCTTCGATCTGTTGCCAGGGACCCAAAGTTCAAAGATTTGCTATGGGAAGAAATCCAGCTATCTGGATCTTATCAGGCCGATACATCTATACTGCGGAAAGAATTTGAAACCAAACTGCGTGAAGCTGTTTCACTTCTTTCTGTACAGCGAAGAAAAGCATATCTGTCAAGCCGCAATGAGGACATGACTCACGAACAAATAGCGCACCATATGGGACTTTCAAAGAGTACCGTTAATAATCATATTGTAGAAGCCCAGCGTTTTATTCGTTCTTACCTTGCCAGGAACCTTGACATTGCCTACTTTTTATTATTTTTCGCCGGTAATGAAATAAAATTTTAAAAATATTTTCATTCCCGATAGTTGTTGCCTTCCGTTTTTCCCGTCTTACTTATTGTAGCTCATCCTTAGGAATAAAAACGGATTATGACAGAAAAGATCAATTGGCAATACCTTATCGAAAGATTTATGAAAAAAGCCTGTACAAAAGAGGAGTTCAATCAGTTATTGAAATTAGTAGAACAAGACCAGGATAATGAAGGCATAACAGAAGAATTGCGAAAGCAATGGGAGAATACCGGAAATGAAAACGAGAGTTCTGCCATTGATTGGGAAGAAAATTTTTCTTCTCTGTTAAACGAAGCCCGGCTTGAAGCACCCGTAATTTCCTTACATTTGAATCAAAGGCAAATGCGGTTAAAAAAATGGGCTGTAGTTGCTTCTATACTCATACTACTCACCGCTGGGGGATATTTCATGTCCTTAAATAAAAGTAATTTGAGTTCCCGAATTGCGAAGATCAAGCAGGTACCAGGAAAATCCGGCCAAGATGTGGCTCCCGGCGGAAATAAAGCTATTCTGACTTTAGCTGACGGATCCACCATTGATCTGGATAGTGCAAAAAATGGTACACTCACTACACAGGGGAATATAAAAATTATAAAGAGCAAGGATGGCGAACTACTTTATAATGTTGATCAGGAAAATTCGGCAATAGCAGATTATAACACCATTTCGACCCCACGAGGCGGTATGTATGAAATTGTGTTATCTGATGGATCCAAAGTTTGGTTAAACGCGGCGTCTTCATTAAAATTTCCTGCATCATTCACAGGTAAAATCCGCAATGTTACCTTAACCGGAGAGGGATATTTTGAGGTGGCCAAAAATGCGTCAAAGCCCTTTCATGTAAAAGTTAATGATATGACAGTAGAAGTGCTGGGCACTCATTTTAATGTCAATGCGTATAATGACGAAAATTCAGTGGCAACTACATTATTAGAGGGCTCTGTGAAAATAAAAAAAGAGGTGATAGCAAATTCTGCTTCTCAAACGGTTCTGTTAGAACCTGGTGAGCAGGCGGATCTTGCTAAGAATGGCAGTTTAAAAATTAATCACCATGCAAACATACAGGAAGTGATAGCCTGGAAGGATGACAACTTTGAGTTTAATAATACATCTGTTACGGATATTATGCGACAGATCTCAAGGTGGTACGATGTTGAAGTTGATTATAGGGGGCCAATACCTGCTTATCGGTTAACAGGAAAAATTAGCCGGAATGTCAATCTAAGTCAATTGATTGATATGCTCCAATATGCCGGCGTGAATATGAAAATAGAAAATAAAAAGATTATTATATGGGAAAACTGACTGTATTTTATGATACGTGAAGAAAATAAACCAAGCAAAAAAATTAAAGACAAATAAATAGTAGACAAACAGAAACGGGCCCTGATGGAGGTCGGGGCCCGGAATGATGTTCAGGCTATTTAAATTAACAACACCGTAAGTATTATTATTATTTAACCAAAAACAAAACAAAGCTATGCAATTGATTGCTAATTACAAAACCCCGCCCGGGGTGAGGCTTAACCAAATCAAAATTTTATCGATTATGAAGCTAACAACTTGCTTTATGCTTTTTGCCTGTTTACAGGTAAGTGCGAAGGGAGTTGCCCAAAAAGTTTCCCTTAATGAAAATATGTCAAGCCTGGAAAAAGTACTCAAAAAGATCGGGGATCAAACCGGATATACTTTTCTTTATGAAAACAAAGTACTGGAAAAAGCCTCTCCGGTAACCTTGTATGTAAATCAAGCACCCTTAGAAGAGGCATTAAATCTATGTTTTAAAGACCAGCCTCTAACGTATAAAATATTTAAACATACGGTAGTCATAAAAGAAAAGATTATTGAGTATGCGCTAAAAATAAAAGAAGATTTAACTCCTTTAGCAAATATTGTAAATGGTAAAGTTACCAATTCAAAAGGTGATCCTTTGGTGGGAGTTAGTATAACAGTCAAAGGAACAAATGTTGGTACATCAACACTTACAAATGGAAGTTATTCGATTGATGTTCCGGGGAATGGGACGCTGGTATTTTCTTATGTGGGTTTTGTAAGTCGGGAAATAACTGTAAATAATCAGCGCACTATTAATATAACCCTGCAGGAAGAAAATACTGCCTTAAATGAAGTAGTGGTAACAGCTCTTGGTATCAAAAGGCAAGCAAAATCTTTAGCTTATTCTGTTCAAACGGTTGGTGGC
>PKYU01000245.1 GCA_003132765.1 Chitinophagaceae bacterium
ATATTTATGGCAGTTCCCACAATCCCGCCAGCCAATATTGCAGCAACAAGAAATCTTTGCATTTTACTCTGGAAGGAATATTCTATATTTTCAGACCTTTTCTTTTTGATTGCTCCTGAATCCATTACGCTTGTGTTATAATTGAATGTTTATTATTTAATAACGTTAAAAAAATTGCAAAGAAACATTTCTTTTCGGAAATAAGTATGATTAAAGATACAGTTTCATGAAAGTATTTAGGAAATTAATATTTTGAAAAATCACTAAACTTTTCAAACCTGAAGAAACCTAATTTTATAGTTGTGAAAAAAGTCATTATTGCATGAAAAATGTGAAATTTTTCTTGTTCAATTAAAGCAGATGGCTTGGTATTTATAGAACCCTGAGTCCAAAAATTGTTTGAGCATTAACTCGTCAATATCAATCACACAAAAAATCTTTTTATTTTCATAAATTGGTTAAAAGAAAAAAAGCCTGAATCGCTTCAAGCTTTCTTTTAAGAAAATTTGGACTTTGTTTATTTTAGGACACTATTTTTCATATTGAATTTCTTCACTTTCTCTTTGGATACTGATTTTAATTATCATTTAATATTACTCCAATAAACAGCTAAATTATTCAAATTAATTCTCCTGTATTAAAGACTTTATTATTCTCAATTTTATAAATCATGTGACTTTCAGGACAAACTGCCTGATTATTTTTTTCAAAATTAAGGCGATGTCCATATTCACTCATCCAACCAATTTGCTTCCCAGGATTGCCAACAACTAATGCATAATCCTGAATTTCTTTGGTTACTACAGCACCCGCACCTATAAACGCATATTTTCCAATATTATGCCCACAAATAATGGTCGCATTAGCCCCAATCGTAACACCCCGGCCTACTTTCGTTTCTAAATATTGATCCTTTCTATTTACTGAGGACCTGGGATTAATAATATTTGTAAAAACCATGCTTGGGCCTAAGAAGACATCATCTTCGCAAGAAACACCAGTATAAATGCTGACGTTATTTTGAACTTTTACATTATTGCCTAGAATAACATGAGGACTGATCACTACATTTTGACCAATGTTGCATTTTTCCCCAAGCACACAATCAGGCATTATATGGGAAAAATGCCAAATTTTAGTTCCATTTCCTATTTTACAGCCTTCATCAATAATGGCTGTTTGATGGGCAAAGAAATCAGTATTCGCAGGTATCAAATAATTAAAATGGCGGTTTGGAGATTGGCAATTTTGCGAAGGGGTGATAATCCCCCTTTAAGCCTATTGGAGTAGCATGCCTTATTTCATGAACTATTTCAATCGCGGTCTTGGTTTCACCAATACGAAAACCTTTTCCAGAAAGAATTTCTTCATAAGACCTGGTATGAAGATCTGTAAACCCTTCACTAAATTCCAGCTCCTTGCCTTCAATTTGAATAGATCTGAATGTCCTTTTGCCTTGAACTCTNNTACTGTTTCTTCATTTATACTTAAAAACCACCTTACCCTGGCCATTTCTAATTCCAGGAATCCAGCAGCTCTGTCATGTGTATGAATATGTACAATATTCTTCTGTATCCCACCAAATACCCACGTTAACATATCATAAAAATGGACACCGATATTTGTTGCTATTCCCCCGGATTTGCTAATATTTCCCTTCCATGATGTGTAATACCAATGGCCCCTTGAAGTGAGATATGTTTNNAGGACCATTTCCCTCAATGCAATTATCGACGGGTGAAGACGCAGTTGAAGTATAGTAAAAACTTGCTTCCCTGTTTCCTTTTCAATTTCCTGAAGGGCTTCAATATTCCAAGGATTTAATACAATTGGTTTTTCGCATATCACATCTGCATGATTTCTTAATCCAAACCGGATATGGCTATCATGTAAATAATTTGGGGAACAAACGGAGACATAGTCAATAGGGTTATTTTTTCTTTTTAATTTATCTATATGCCTATCGAACCTTTCAAACTCAACAAAAAAATCAGCATCAGGAAAATAGCTGTCCATTATACCCACGCTGTCAAAAGGATCTATGGCAGCTATTAGATTGTTTCCAGTATTTTTTATTGCTTTTAAATGACGGGGAGCAATATAACCGGCAGCTCCTATTAATGCAAAATTTTTCATTTTGAAANNAAATTATGCATAATGGCTTTCGAACCCCCTTTTGTTTCCAATAATAGATTCAAAATTTAATATGGAAAAATAGAATATAATTTGCCTATTAAAAATCAAATCAGATATATTTCCAGTCATGTTTTCTCAAAATTAGGATACCACAAAGGGCTACCTGCCATTTGACTCTGAGCAAATTCATTCTATGTTAGGTTGACAAGAGCAACGGATCAAAATTCGTCAAGATAGCTCAATCCATCACGTTTTCTTGGCAACGTTACTTTTTTTAATAATATGCCATAATGTTAAAAAAATGATATAAATATATTCTTTCATGTTTCGCTTTTGAATATATTTCATATTTAATTGAATTTTTTCTGGCATAATTTTTTTTATGTAGACTTCTTCAGGATCCTCTGCCGAACCGAGGATATAATTTTCATCCAAATATTCAATAGATGCATAATCGGTTATCCCGGGCCTTACACTCAAAATCTTCTTCTGTTCAGGTGAATACATATCAACAAAGGTCCGAAGTTCCGGGCGGGGACCCACCAAACTCATATNNCCAATTTTAATCGCCTCATGAAAACACCCATTCTTGTCAACCTGGGATCTCTCTCGCCTACAGTTATTTTACCTTTCTTATCAGAGCCGACATGCATCGAACGGAATTTTAATAATCTAAAATCCAGACCATCTTTTCCCACTCTATCTTGAACGTAAAACCCACCTCCCCTACTTTCAGCAATAATAAAAATATAAATTATGACCAGGAAAGGGAACAATACAATGATGCCCAACAAAGAAAACAGGATATCACAAAAGCGGATCATTTCTCCAGCACTACTTTTGCATAAGCGTTAATAACCGTTTTGATCACAAAATCAACTTCTTCGTTGGTTAATTGAGGATAAACAGGTAATGAAATTTCACATGCATAATTCCTATACGCCTGAGGATAATTTTCTATTTTGTATCCCAATTCTTTGAAATAACTCAGCATCGGCATCGGGATAAAATGCACATTTACTGCCACATCCTGTTTGGCAATTTCCTCTATTATTTTATCCCGCTGCATTTCGGTAATATCCTTTATTCTCAAAGCATAAATATGGTAAGAACTTTCTTTACCGTTTAATGATGATGGTGGCAGAAGAGCCCAATCGTATTTATTAAACGAATTATTATAGACTTCAAATATGCGTTTACGGCATTTCAGCAATGATGGATATTTACGCATTTGCGCCAATCCAATGGCTGCGTTTACGTCTGCCATATTAATTTTCATTCCTAATCCAACAATATCATAACGCCAACCTCCGGCTTTGCTTTTTGAAAAGGCATCTTTCGTCTGGCAATTCAAAGTCATTTGGCGCAATTCTTTATATAATCCTGAATTGTCAAATGGCTCAGGTAAGTTCAGGCAGATGGCACCACCTTCTGCCGTGGTAATATTTTTAACAGCATGAAGTGAAAAGATGGCAACGTCAGTTTCCCTGCCGGTTGGAATATTTTTGCTATACCAGGCTCCCAGTGAGTGCGCAGCATCATTCATTATAAGGATTCTTCCTAATTGATGCTGAACATCAGATTCGGGTTGAAACATATTCAAAATATTTTCATCCTTTACTATGCCCATAATTGCATCATAATCACAGGGGAAACCAGCAATATCCACCGGGATAATCGCCTTTGTTTTAGCAGTGATTGCATTCCTGATTGCCTCAACAGATATATTGAAATCCTCACCACAATCCACCATTACTGGTATAGCGCCTGCATGAAGCACAGCTAACGCAGTTGCGCTATAAGTGTAGACAGGAACAATTACTTCATCACCTCCTTTCACGCCCAACCATCTCAACANNGGCCTTTACTTTAGGACCTGTTGTAATCCAGCCGGATTTTAGTGAATCAACTACTTCGTTGATAACACTTTCATCTATATAGGGTGGCGCAAATGATATCTTCATATAAAGTTATCATTATTGAGTAAATCAAGATCCGACTCAAATAATAAGCCTTTTTCCAATCTAATCTTTTGCTACTTTAAGATTGCTTCTTTAGTACCAAATGCAATTTTCGATTGCATGCCAATTTCGAATGTTATTTGGATTCTTTTTCAACAATCTGTTAGATATTTTGTCAGATTTTTACATTGATCGAGATAGCCAAAATATCAAACATAGTAGGAAAATAAATATTCTGAAAGAATATGAATAAAAGTGAAATTGACTAATCCCTTTTTATCAGACGCTAACCATTTTAAATCCAACTACTATTATAAGGGTCCTATGGTAAGTGCGAAAGAATCTTTGAAGCCAATCCATATTTAAATAAAATATCTAAAATAAGTTAATTAGGATCCATCATTAATCTAGAAAAACGATAAACTATCGACTAATTCTATCTGACGAAAATATAAAAGAATGGAATGGATAATGGTTTATCCGTGTAATTTAATCAATTAACTTTCTAAGCCCAAAAAGAAATCCTAGGCCATATGCAAAATGAAGTGTTGGAAAAATGATCAAGCAATAGAATTTTTCTTTCAAATTCAGATTATTGAAAAAAGAAATATAAATATCAATTATCATATACAATAATAATGGAATGGTCCAGATGGGAAACCAAATAGCTATTGGCAGAGATATAATATACAATACAAACAAAAATGGAATAATATGTCTAAATCGAATAGATTGTTTGACTTTATTTAATACCAAAGGCTTATATAAGCCATATCCGAAATATTGTAAAAATAATTTCTTAATGCTGTTTCTAACATAATAATTACAAGACATTTCAGGAACCATTAGAATTCGATAACCCGCGGCATTTATTCTATAATGCAATTCATCATCCTGGTTCCTGATCAGATCTTCATCAAGAAGTCCGGTATTTTCAAAAACTTCTCTTTTATAAATTGCAAAAGCAACACTATCAACGTACATCTTTTTTGTTTCGGTTCGAAATTCAGTTCCTCCAACTCCAAATTTTGAACTCATACAATATGCGATAGCCTTTCCTGTTAAGGTTTTCCCCAACTGCTTCAAAGGTCCGCCAACAACATCGCATTCATTACTTTCTAAAAATGNNCCCATCGGATATTCAGCATGGGCTCCCATTAATGTAATGTATTTCCCTTTTGTTAGTGGAAATGCCTTGTTAAATCCATAACTGACAAATTGCCTTTCGTTATTAACCAAAGTAATATTCGGATATTGTTTTTCATATCTTTCTATCTTTTCGATAGTTCCATCAGTTGATCCTCCATCAACCAAAAATATTTCTTTATCAATTCCATCGCG
>PKYU01000522.1 GCA_003132765.1 Chitinophagaceae bacterium
TTATAAAGGAATTGCAGGATTATACAAAAGTTCCACGGCCAGAATGAAGCATAATCTGAGTGTAATACTGGTTTTTTGTTCATTCGTTTGGTTTCTGGTTAGTTTTTTTTCAAAATTGTTAGAATACAAAAGCCCCAATAATATTGGTTTCGGAATAATCCAAGGTCATTTCAATACCGTAAATCAATCGATTTCAGGATTGGATGGAATGTTTATGACATTAAAGTCATCGCTTCCTTATCTATCAGTTGCATACATTNNTTTCTTTCGGTGAAACTCATCGCCTCCTACCGAAAGGTCTATTTGATATCGCATAAAGGATTGATATATCCACCTTCAAAATTATTGTCTTTTGCTAACCAGCTTAGACCAAGAATGGGAATTTCCAGAAGGATCAAACTTTGGATTTCTAACTTCATTGATGTGCCTGCAACTATTGGATTTGTAAAGCCAATTATTTTGATTCCTTTAGCTTCCCTCAATAACCTGTCGGACCACCAAATGGAAGCAATAATTTTACATGAATTATCTCACATAAAAAGAAACGATTATCTCACTAACCTAATTATTTCTATAATTGAAACCATTTTGTTCTTTAATCCATTTGTTATTCTTCTTACAAAGGTTATCAGGCAGGAAAGGGAAAATTGCTGCGATGATTTTGTATTGGAATATAAGTATGATCCTCAGTCCTACGCTTCAGCATTGCTTTGCCTGGCAAGATCAGGACCGGGAATGTTACAGTTAGGCCTGGGGGCCGTTTCTGGTAAAAAGCAATTATTACTATCCCGAATAAAAAGAATTACAAAAAACAAAGTAATCTCAACACAATACAATTTTGGTCAAAAAATGCTTGCCTTCGTTTTTGTTATAGCCGTATTTTGTTTACTGGCATGGCTTTCTCCAAAAGGCAAGAATTCAAACTCTGCTTTCGTTACTAAGAAAGTAAAAATACTGCCACCTTTATCAACCATCTTTTCCTTAAATGGCTCAACCAATACTTTTAGTCAACCGAAAGAAATTCATAAATTAATAATTTCGGGAAAGAACTCTTCAAAAATTGAAAAGGCTTCTATAGATAACATTGAAAAATTTACGAATCAAAATAAAAAAAATTCAGGGAGTTTGATAAATGAGGAAGGATTGCCACTTGAATTAGAAAAGAAAATTTCGGAAACTTCAACCGATGGAAATCCGCACTTAGAATCCGAGATAAACATCATAAAGCTGCCTTCATCCATAAATATCAAAAATTTTCCTTTTAGGGAATNNCTAAATCCTGAAAAGTTGAATAATGACTTAAAGCAGGTATACCTTGAAACAGATGGAATTGACTGGAAGAATGTACAAGTGACTATCGACAAGAGTTTATCCGAATTGAAAAATAGCGGTTTATCCCAAAAGAAACTATCTCAGGCATATGTAGAAGCAGTGGGGGCACTTGCAAAAATACACGCTGTTTCACCTAAGTTATTTGAAAGTAATGCCCTGGAAAAAGTGAGACGTCAATTAGAAGTAAAGGAATCTGAAATGAAGAAAAAAATAGAATTAGCAACAGAAATTAATAAGCAAATTCAGCTTTCTTTTGCAAAGCTCCAAAAGAATAATGATGAATTAAAGGAAGGAAACTTGAATTTTGATTTTCATTATGATGTTGATGAACATACAAAAAATTAATACTAATTCAGTAGAAAAAAATAGCTGCATTTTTCTGCAGCTATTTTTAAAAGTTACTAATATTTATAAATCTACAAAGAATTCAAATTCATTTCTCACATTTCAGTCGCAGCCAACTGTTCAAGAACAATTTCTATTATAAATTAGTTCTTAAGTACCTTTTGAGAAAAGATAACCTTGCCATCAATTACTGCATCAACAAAATATACTCCTGGTATTTGTGAGGATAAATTGTTTAACTGAATATTATTGTTTCCCTGCATTATTGCAGTTTGCTGTGAAAGAATAACCTGACCCGCTGAATTTATCATTCTGATAACGGCCGGGCTACCCACATTACTATTAAAATTCAAATTTATATTATCCATGTAAGGATTGGGATAAACCTGAACAGAAATATTATTGAGAGAACCTGCACCAGAATTAAGGCGAACAACTTTTACAGCACTATAGGTATAATTTCCATCAATGTCAACCTGCTTTAATCGATAATAGGCTACATTATGACAATTTAAAGCGCTTGACTTATCATTAAAATTGTAATTGTTAGATGAATTGGAATTTTCTTCAGCAGTGAATATTATTCCAACCGTTTGAAAATCCAGCTCATCAAAACTTCTTTCAACTTCAAAACGGTCATTATTAGTTTCATTTTGAGTTATCCAACTCAGATTTACAGTACTGTTATTTACAGCGTAAGCATTAAAAGAGCTGTAAGATACCGGGAGCGTAGTTAAAGAAATATCTATATTTTGGAAATATAAACTGCTATACCTATCTGTAGCAATCGCTCCTGTTGTGCCGTTATTATCAATTTGTGCCCCTATATTAATATCTATTACTGAAGTATTTGAAAAATGGAAATTAATTCGGGTATTCATCGCTAAAGTATCAATTCCGGCATTATTGTTTACCGGCCCCAAAACATGCAGATAAGTATTCTTGCTATTTATGGGTAAAGATGCAAGCGTACCGTTATCATTATACAGTGTATCTTTTAATAAAGTTGGTACTACTGTTGGAATAGTAAAACTATCCAATGCATACATATTCATAAACTCTCTAACTCTAACATTATCTCCATCAATATCAATAGCGGAAATATCCATTAAAGGAAATGTATATGGCTGACCGGCACTTGTTNNACCTTGCGCCATTTACCAGGCTTTTAATAGTTACGTATGCGTCAACACCGGAAGTTACATTTGAAAACTTATAGGACGCATTCTGTTGGCCAGCTGTACCAGAAAATAGCTTGGGTTTGCTAAATTGCAATTTTGGAATGGTTTGTTGTGCCTGGCTTTCTAATGTAAAGGAGAGAATCAGAACGGCAAGCATTATAATATGCTTACCTGCAAATGTAGATGTTGATTTCATTTTCTTTGGTTTCTTTTTAAAATTTGATTTGAGTTTAGCTTTTAAAAAGCCTAAAGATCAAACCAGATCTTTCAAAAGACTGGGTTACATTTGCTTGAACTTAGGATACCCGAGGTAAAAGGTGCATCACTAATTCAAGGACAAACATAGCGTACAAATTCGGATAATGCAAGACCGTACATNNCGCACTAAGATATTTAAATGAAAACTAACTTATATTGGTATTTATTAAACAGAATACATATTTATAGTCTATTATTGAAATATTTTTATTCCTCTTCTTATAAAATTTAGAACATTATTAATGTTACTTGATTGAAATGCCTTCCTTTCTTATTTTATATTTTATTGATTATCAATACTAATTTGCATAAAATAAAATCTCTTAAATTCGATTTTTTGAGGTCAATTATTGGCTAGCAACTGCCTGGATCTTCTTCATTCAAAGCTTAATAATAGTTATTTCGAAGACCCTTTTTCAAGCAGACAGGTGCTTCATATCATGTGAATGTTCTCTATACCGATGATGGTAACC
>PKYU01000195.1 GCA_003132765.1 Chitinophagaceae bacterium
ATTTTTACCGGAAAACACCATGTATTTAGCAAGCGCAGTCATCAACAAACCTTTAAAAGAATTCAGATGCTACAGACTGAGACAGTCGAACCCAACGCTTTTTCCATACTAGAAAAATTAATGGGTATTCATGACCTGGAAGAATTTTCATTGGTTGGCGGCACAGCTTTGCCTCTTTTATATGGTCATCGCAAATCAGAAGATTTAGATCTGTTTTCAAATAAACCATTTGAAAACGATGTCATCATAAATGCGCTTAAAAGGAAGTTTATAAAATCGTTTGTAACCAGAACAGCAAATCAGGGGTATGGGATTTTTGGATTTATAGAAGAAGTAAAAGTTGATTTTATTACTCACCCGTATCCACTTATAAGACCTCAATTGAACAAGGATGGAATCAGGATGTTCTCAATAGAAGATATGATTGCCATGAAAGTACAGGCAATATTGGGACGAGGCAGGAAGAAAGATTTTTGGGATATAGCAGAGTTGTTGCATCATTACACGATCAACGATTTCATTAACTTTCATAAAGAGAAATATTCCTCTCAAAATCTATTGATTACCGTGCCGCAGACGCTTACTTATTTTGTTGATGCGGAGGAAAGCGAAAACCCGATAAGCCTTAAAAAGCAAACATAGGATAGAATGAAGCGTTTTATCAGTTCAAAAGTGAGTGACTACTTGAAATAATAAATATTCAGATTGCCCTGATCATTCCTAAAATGGTTTATATTTATTGTACTTCTCACCAGGAATTAATACGATATGCCTGCATATGAAATTGAGATTATTTTAAACCGGCAGCTGGCGGACTGCCTTTCTATCCCTGTTTTTATTATTGATACTGCCGGCAGCCTGATTTTCTATAATACTCCGGCTGAAGAAGTATTGGGTAAGAAATTTGAGGAAACGGGAGAAATGCCGGTGGAAGAATGGTCCGTAATTTTTAAGCCGCAGGATGAATCAGGAAAAGTAATCCCTCCCGAAGATTTGCCACTCGTAAAAACAATGAAGCAATTAATGCCGTTTCATAAGACTTTCTNNGGAAGGTGAAGCGGAAAAAATTGGGCTCACCTCCTACCCGATCATTAACAGGGAAAATAAATATTTAGGAGCAGTAGCTATGTTCTGGAAAGTAAACGAAGAATGAATATCAATTTATGGGGCGTTCGTGGTTCCATGCAAACCTTCGGCCCTGAAACAAAAAATTATGGAAGCAGAACTTCGTGCGTCATGTNNAGTCATGGTATCGGAGAATGATCATGTATTGATACTTGATGCAGGCTCAGGAATTCAACAATACAATTCAATTGATTTTTCAAATAAGAGGATAGATGTTTTGCTGACACACCTGCATATGGATCATATATTGGGCCTGGGATTTTTCTCTCCGTTTTTTGATCCCGGCAAAGAAGTACATATCTGGGGACCAAAAACTACCTCGCAAAGCCTGCGTTCCCGCCTGGGCCGTTATCTTTCTCCCCCGCTATTCCCGGTATTGCTCCGCGATCTTCCCTGCAAGCTCACGTTTCATGAAATTGGAAACAGTGAATTTGAGGTAGCACATTTTAAAATAAAATCAAATTACATCATGCACCCCGGACCTACAGTAGGTTTCCGGGTCTCGGGCAAAAAATCTGTATTTACATATCTGCCCGATCATGAACCCGCGCTGGGTCGTAATGGGATGATACGTGATACCAACTGGATTTCCGGGTTTGATCTTGCTTCAGGATCCGACCTTTTGTATCATGACGGGCAATATACGGAGGAGGAATACCATGATAAGAAGGGATGGGGACATTCCAGTATGAAAGACGCAATTTTATTTGCGACATTAAGCACAGCAAAACACCTGCTGATAGCCCATCATGATCCGGCTCATTCTGACGACCAGTTAAGCAAACTTTTTGAGGACTTACAATTAAATAATAAGGACCGTTTCAATTACGAAATGGCTGAAGAGGAAACGGAATTNNGGAATTTGAATTGCCCTAGTTGAAAAAGCTCAAAGAGGTTTCCGTACCATAAATAATAGTAGGCTGGTCGGACCTTACTTGTAATTGCCGTTTCACAAATTACTTTTATCTCATTACCGGTTTATTTTATGATAACCTAAAGAAATGGTATCTTCAAAATCTATCTGTTGTTTATGCAAATGAACGAACATCAACCCTTCACACTAATACTTGTGAGTCGTAATTCCGGCGTTCGTCAGAAAGATGAAAGAACAACATTCATCATTAGCTTATCAACAAATAATTAAACATGAAATTGACAAAAGCCAGGCAACAACAAATAGACGAAGCCTACGATACCTTAATACAAGTCTGTTTGTATGACAGGCCCTTAAAGGATATGGAACCTCATCTGGCCGATGATGTTATGAATTTCGGTGCAGGTAAAAAAGAGGTGACCAAAACCAAAGCAGCATTTCTAAAACAAATAAAAGGACAGAAAAAGCTGGCTGCCGGTTTGAAAATGGATTTTAAGATAAAACCCGTTTTACGAAAGATAATAAATAAGGGCGACGGTGCTATTTATACCGATGATATAGCCAATACAGTCTGGATAAACGGTGTCAAAAACAAATTAATATTCAGGCTCAGTTTCATTTTTGANNAAAAAGTGGATACTGGTGCATTCGCATACCTCAGCGCCCGATTCACAGCGTACCGATGATGAAATATGGCCGGTGGAAGAACTGAAAAAAAGAACGGCAGTTTTAGAAAAAAGCCTTGATGAAAAAATAGCAGAACTGGAAATTAAAAACCGTGAACTGGAGATTCAGGCTTCACTTGAAAAAGTCCGTGCTATTGCCCTGTCTATGAAGGCACCGGAGGGTATGCCGGAAGTATGTAAAACTATTTCCCTTCAATTGCAATCCTTAGGAATGAAAGAAATACGTAACGTACAAACGGCTATTTTTTATGAGAGTCGCGGCATTTACATGAATTACGAATATTATGCCAGGCACCATAAAACCTTTATTACAGAAACCGTATATACCAATCATGAAGTACCTAAAGCATTTGCTGCAAAAATGCTCAAAGGCAAAGGGGAATTTTATATTACCCACATCAAAGGAAAAAATGTGAGAGAGTGGCTGGCTTACCAAAAAACAACCAATGTTTTTATTGACCACTTCCTGGAAAAAGCAAGATCATTAAATTATTACTGGTAATCTCTGGGGCCCGTTGCACTGGGTATTTCCACTTATGCTCCTTTGGGTAAAGGGGAAATTAAATTATTCAAACGTTTTCTGAATGTATTTGAATTAGCATACACCAAATACCTGGATATAGAACAGGCTATTGGGCAAGCAAGAGAAGCGAAGATTGAATCTTCATTGGAAAAGGTGCGTTCCCGTTCCCTGGCCATGCATAACAGCGAAGAACTGAAGGAAGTTGTTGTTATNNTCTTCGTGAATTGAATTTGCACGCAGATGGTGAAGCGGGAATTGCAATATTAAATGATGAAACAAAAGGCATTGACTATTGGGCGGCAAATCCTGATTATATTTCTGCCAGTCACTTTACTACTCCTTACTTTGATCATATCTTCAACAATGATATTTGGAAAGCCAGGGAAAACGGAATTAATTTTATTAACAATACATATTCGTTTGAACAAAAAAACAGTTTTTGGGATTACCTGATTGAGCATACCGATTTCAAAAATTTGCCTGAAGGAAATAAAATCATGATCTATGAAAGCAAAAGCATGACAAATGCTTTTGCTCTATCAAAACATTCCGCAATAGGTGTTGTAACCTATTTGGGAAAAACATTTTCAGGCGAACAGATTGATATCGTCAAACGCTTCGCAAAAGTATTTGAACAAGCCTATATCCGCTTTCTTGATCTTCAAAAAGCCGAAGCACAGGCAAGAGAAGCACAGATAGAAGCTGCATTGGAAAGAGTGCGCAGCCGATCCATGGGTATGCAAAAAAGTGACGAGCTCCGCGAAGTCATCCAGGTAGTTTTTCAGCAACTTCAACAATTAAATTTCAATATTGATTCTGCGAATTTTTTCATGAATTATAAAGAAAGTAATGATTTTAATCTTTGGATAGCCAGACCAGGCCAGGCTTATCCTGCCCAAATTTATTTCCCCTATATTGACCATCCTTATTTTAATTATTTTATCGAAACAAAGGAAAAGGGTCTTTATTTTACTGCCTACACGTTAACCTTCGAAGAAAAAAACAGTCTTTGGGAACATTTTTTCAAATATGCTCCAGTTCCGGAAGATAGAAAAAAACATCTTTTAAGTAGTGAAGGATATGCGGCATCTATAGTGTACATGAACAGTTTCGCACTTGCTGTCAATAATTACGCAGGCATTTTATTTTCAGAAGCACAGAATGCAATTGTAATGAGGTTTGCTAAAGTGTTCGAACAATCCTTTACCCGTTTCCTCGATCTGCAAAAAGCGGAAGTGCAGGCAAGAGAAGGGCAGATTGAAGCCGTATTGGAACGCGTGCGTGCAAAAACTANNTATGGATTATAAAGCAAGGGATGACATGCATATCTGGTTAGCAGACAAGCACGCAGTCCCCTTTCAGATAACAATTCCTTACTTCGATTCTCCGCATTGGAACAGTTTTAATGAAGCAAAAGAAAAAGGAATTGATTTCTTCGCCAACCAGCTTTCTTTTGAAGAAAAAAACAAATTGTATCAGGACCTTTTTAAGTTAATCCCTGGCGTGCCGGAAGAAACATTGGAATATTATTTTAGTTGCCCTGGCCTTGCCATATCTACTGTATTGTTGGATAATGTTGGCCTGTACATCGAGAATTTTTCGGGGATTCCTTATACGGATGAAGAGAATAACACACTCATGCGCTTTGGAAAAGTATTCCAGCAAACCTATACCCGTTTTCTCGATCTCCAAAAAGCCGAAGCACAGGCAAAAGAGGCACAAATTGAAGCGGCATTAGAAAGAGTGCGTTCAAGAACGATGGCCATGCAAAATTCAGATGAACTGGCGGAACTGGTCGCCACTCTATTTACAGAATTGAACCGGCTTGAATTTGCCCTAACAAGTTGTATCATCTGGATCAACAATCCCGAATTACTAACGGCTGAAATGTGGGTAGCCAGCACCGAAACGAACAAACCGCCCGAGCCGTACTACATAAAGCCCTTTCGCCATCCTTATTTTAAATCGGTAATTAATGCATTTAAAGAGAAAAATAAGAAATGGGTATATGAAATGAAAAGCGAAGAAAAGAAATTTTTCCAGGAGGCATTTTTTAATGAAGTAGGCAGCTTCCCAACACTGATAAAACATGCATTGGAAGCGCCTGAAAGTGTAATATATTCTGCGTCATTCTTCAATTTCGGAGCAGTGGAAATAATAGGTACCGAAAATATAACTGATGAAAAATTTGAAATTCTTCACAGGCTGGGCAAAGTGTTCGATATGTCTTACACCAGGTTTAACGATCTGAAGCAGGCAGAGGCACAGGCCCAGGAAGCGAAGATTGAAGCCGCATTGGAACGGGTAAGAAGCCGCACATTGGCCATGCAAAAAAGTGATGAACTGGCAGAAACAGTTGCAGTAGTTTTCAGGCAATTGATAGACCTGGGTATTGCACCCAATCGCCTGTATATCGCAATCATGAAAAATGTAACCGGAAATGCCGAGTTCTGGATAACTGATGAAGATGGAAGCAGGATAAGTTCCGGTTTTAACGCAAATTTGAATGACAACCGTTCCTTTTTGAAAATGTTTGAAGGATGGAAAGAGCAAAAGAAATCTATCATCATTGATATGCAGGAAAAAGAATTGGCTGAATATTTCCGTCACCTGAGTGTGGATCTTAAAGTGCCTTTTCAATCCGGATTATCTCAACAGGGGAGGGTGCAGAGCATTGCGTATTTTTCAAAAGGATTTATAGGAATTGCTTCGCCGGAACCACAGCCCGATGCAACCGTTAATTTATTGGAACGTTTTGCCGGCGTATTCAATTTAACCTACACGCGTTTCAACGACCTGGAATTTGCAGAATACCAGGCAGAGCAGGCAAGGCTCGACCTGGTAAAGCTGCAAACCGAAAAAAAGCGCGCCGAAGAAGCATTGACAGAACTTAAAGCTACCCAAAACCAACTCATACAGTCTGAAAAAATGGCTTCCCTTGGGGAACTAACGGCAGGCATAGCCC
>PKYU01000213.1 GCA_003132765.1 Chitinophagaceae bacterium
TTCAAATCTGCTGATTATTTTATTAAAATATTTATATCTGAGTTCTTCAGTATCTCCTTCCAGCCCCGACGCGACTGGAATTAATAAAAACAGGTTTTCACATCCTGCAGGAGCCGCATTTTCATCAGAAACGGAGGTAGTACTAACATAAAAAAGGGGTTCAGTCGGCCACTCTTTCGAAACATATATTTCATCGCCATGTTTATCAAAATCCACATCGAAAAATAATGAATGATGCGTAATATTTTTCAATTTTTTATTCAATCCGACATAATATAGCAGGCAACCGGGTGCTAAAACCCTGTTGTTCCAATACTTTTCACTGTAACTTCTTAATTCGGGAGGTAATAATTTCATTTCCACAAAATGATAATCGGCAGTAGCAACTACTACATCGGCTTTATATTCTTTTGGTTTTTGATTTCCGTTTTCTGAGTAAATACTGTTAATTCCTGTAGCGATTTTTTCTGTAGTATTTATGGACATAACGGTTTCATTAAACATAAAATTTACTCCTAATTCTTTTGCCAAATTGTACATCCCGTCAACAATACTGTACATTCCGTTTTCAGGATACCAGGTACCCTCTTTTAAATCTGCAAAATTCATCAGGCTATAAAGTGCAGGAGTATCCTTTGGCAATGCTCCCAAAAATAAAACCGGGAATTCCAATAACAGTCTGAGTTTAGGATTCTTAAAATTCTTATAAATATGTTTTTGTATTGAAGAAAAAACTTCGAGTTTAAAAATTCCCTTTATAAGTTTCCAATCCAGAAATTCACTCCAGGACTGACCGGGCTTTTGAACTAGCATATTAATTCCAACTTCATATTTATAGGCAGCCTGCTTAAGGTATTGATCGAGTTTCTTTCCGCTTCCCGGCTCAATGGTTTCAAAGAGTTGCTTTAGATCATCAAAACCAGCAGGTATATTCATCATTTCATCTTGCCAATAAATCCGGTAAGAAGGATCCAGTCTTTTTAGGGAATAATAATCTGAGCGGGATTTCCCGACACACTCAAAGTACCTTTCATAAACGTCGGGCATCCAATACCAGCTAGGCCCCATATCGAAAACAAAGCCTTGATCACTAAGCTGCCTTGCTCTGCCTCCGGGAGTTTCATGTTTTTCTACCACCGTAACATCCCATTTTGCTTTTGCCAGGAATGATGCAACAGATAGCCCTGCAAATCCGCTTCCTATTATAACCGCTTTTTTCAAATTGCAGAATTTGTGAAAAAAATTAATGATGAAGAAATATTAGTAGCCAATGATAATACTTATCCTTTAAAATCTGTTCAATTTTTCCTTTAGTAGCTTCCTGGCAAAATGTATCCTGCTCTTAATAGTCCCAAGCGGCTCGTGTAAAATATCAGCAATTTCGTTGTATTTATATCCTTCAAAGTACAAGATAAATGGTTCTTTAAATATAGATGGCAAGTAATGGATTGCAGACTCAATTTCTTTCATTTGGAGGCAACTTTCAGCACGGTTCGAAATAGCAGATTGATTAGAATCTAACAAAAAGTCGTTAGGAGTAGCATCAAAAACTACCTGGTGACGGGCTTTCTTGCGGTATGCATTAATGAAGATATTTCTCATGATAGTATAAAGCCAGCCCTTAATATTCGTTCCACTATGGTATTTTTCGCGATTGGCAATAGCCTTGTACAATGTTTCCTGAACCAGGTCTTTGGCGCTCTCCTTATCTCTGGTAAGTGTATTAGCAAATGGGCTCAGGAAGTCAGAATTTACTAATATAAGCTGGTTAAATTCTAATGTTGACATAAAAGTGTGTTTAACTTTGTATAATTCAAAATTAAACAAAAAATTTGAACAAAAAAATATTTTGTTTAATTATTTATAAAAATAAGTTAAACACAATTTAGGATAGTAATAAAACAAGTGATTTAAAGGCTGCTAATGAATTCTTTTAATTCATTTATGGATTTTTTAAAAGAAATATTTTCGGGGATTTCTTTTTCGTAAGAACTTGCAATTCTACCTGAAATGATAGTCTTTATATCGGGAAAAGCGTTGTGAAGCTGGTTTATGAAATGCTCAAAATTAAAATCTTCTCCTGCGGCAGTAAGATGTGTATATAAATAATCGGGCTTTTTTATTTCAACAATCGTTTTTAGCTCTTCAAAAGGAATGTTTGCTCCCAGGTAGATATTTTTTATTCCCTTTTGTTTAAATAAAAAATCCACGAATAGAAGTGAAATTTCATGATATTCTCCTTCTGGGAGGAAAAGGCAAAATTTTGCCTTGCTTGTTGTTTTTGGTTTCAGATTATCAATGGCGACAATTATTTTTTGGCGAATAATGTTACTTACCAGACGCTCCTGGGCAGGATAGATTTGGTTGCTTTGCCATAAAATTCCCACTCTATCTAGAAAAGGAAATATTATTTGCAGGAGTGTTTTTTCAATTCCCAAGGCCTTTATTGAGGTATTCACAATCTTTTCGAAGTGCTCAATGTCGAGATCTATCATGGTCTCCAACAACTGGTTTACTGTTACACTTACTTTTGCTTCTTTATCGGAGAGTGAAAGCACATTCTGAAATATTTCATCCCTGTCCATTTTATCAATATGCGAAATCTTATAACCATGCTTATTGAGAACAGAAATACTTAGTATTGTTTTTAATTCATCAGTAGTATAATACCTAATATTAGTATCTGAGCGTTTTGGTTTAAGAAAGGAATAACGTTGCTCCCAAATACGTATAGTATGAGCTTTAATTCCTGAAAGATTTTCAATATCCTTAATTGTGTATACCATAAAATGATTTCTGCTCAATTACAAGTTTTCGGCCCTGTTGTTCAAAAACACCTTCAATAAATTTTTTTATTTGTTAGACTAATGCCTCCTTTATTGATTTTAAATACGTATTAATAACGATTTGTTTATCAAATTCCTTCATTATTTTTTGTCTTGCTTTTTGTCCCATTTCAAGACGCTCATTTGGTGTCAGGAGTAGCATTTTTTCCATTTTCTCAGCCAGGTCAAGCTCATCCTTCAGTCTGCAGAGAAATCCGGTTACATTGTCTGTTATGATTTCTTTACAACCGGTTGTATTTGTGGCAATAGAAGGTTTTTCCATGCTTGCCGCCTCAAGTAAAGTATTTGAAGTGCCTTCGCGATAGGAGGGTAGCACTATGCAGTCTGCTTCTGCGATAAACTTTCTCACATCTTTTTTTTCGCCTAAATAATCTATTACGCCTTCATCTATCCAGTTTTGCAATTGTTTCTGGGTGATGGTATTCCGTTTCAGATTTTGGGTCCATAATGGCCCCATGACATTAAATATTACATTGGGAAATTTTTTACGGATGATCCTTGCTGCATTTACATATTCAAAAATTCCCTTATCCTTTATGAGCCTGCCGATAAATAAAAAAATAAATACATTGGGATCTTTTCCCTTAAAATTTACTGGGCTAAACTTATTATAATTTATTCCGGATCCGGAATAAATTATAANNTGAAACAAAACTCTTACTAATGAAAAGGGGACCTACTCCCGTGATATTGGTAATGGTAGGTATTTTTAATCTTCGGGTAATAAGATTGCCCCATATTGCAGGCCTGATGCTAAAAGTGAGGCAGATATCAGGGTTTATTTTTTTTAAGGCTTTCCAGAGATTATAAATGTAGCGTAAAACTCTAAAAGGATTATAATTTCCCGAACCAACATTTATTACTTTAAGACCCAATTTTTCCACCTGTGGGGCAAAACTATTGGTGTGGGTAAGTATGTAAACATCGCAATCTTCTTTCAAAAGACGAAGCATGAGCCCTTCCCTCATGGTATACGTGGAAATAAGCCCATTTTCAATAACCGCTATTTTCTTGCCCTTCAATTCACTGCAGGTCGTCATCTGTTAGTTTTTTTATACCAAATTTC
>PKYU01000536.1 GCA_003132765.1 Chitinophagaceae bacterium
TTCTTTACTGATAAAGAAATTACTCCTTGGTCTGGAGCCATTTCAATGGCTCCTTTTAATGTTCCGCTTTCGCCTGTTATTTCAATTTCAATATTACCGGCAAATATTTTTACCCACATTTGCCTCATTAATTTTGGTCGTCAACTATAGCTATAGTCACTTTTTTCATGCTAGAAACGTTTTATTTTAACAGGGTATGCAAACTTCCAGTGTACATCCTTTCCCCAGAGCAGAAATAATATTTAAACTGCCTGAATACAATTCCACACGGCTGGCAATATTTTTTAAGCCGATGCCCTTCTTGTTTTGCGTACTGTCAAATCCCACTCCATTGTCGGTAACAGATAAGCCTATGTTTTTGTTAACTGTTTTAAAAGTAATCGTCACCTCAGTAGCCTGGGCATGTTCAATAATATTGTTCATCTGCTCCTGCATAATTCGGTAAAACATCAATTCTTTGTTTTCATCCAATTTCTTTTCATAATAATTTTCGTCAAAATATAGCTGCACATGCATACCACTAATCATATTAGCATTTCCCACCAATTCCTCCAGGGCTTCTTTAAGGCCGATATCGCCCAGAGAAGGCGCCACCAGCGAGTGAGCCAACTTCCTTGTCTCTTCCATAGCGATATTTACATACTCATAGCTTTGTTCCACCAGGTCTAAAGGAATATTTTCTTTTGCTTTGGCCATACCCAGGAACATTTTTATGGTTGCCAGTATCTGGTTTATGTTATCGTGCAGTTCTTTTCCGAGTTGGTTCTTTTCTTTTTCCTGCGCCTGAATGGTAACTTCTGCCATTATTCTTAGCTGTTTGGATTGCTGCTCAGCTAATTTTCTTTCCAATATTTTCTTTTCTGTCAGGTCTGTCATGGCTCCAATCATCCGGTAGGGTTTATTATTTTCGTTATATAAAATAAATCCCCGGTCAAATACTTCTTTATACGTGCCGTCTGCACACCGGAAGCGACATTCATCCTGCCAGTTTTCATTTCCAGTTTTGATACAGGATTCTATAATATTGGTCATATGTTCCTTATCGGAGGGGTGTACATATTCCTCCACCCAATTTTCATCGAATTTTAGTTTATCTTTTGAATATCCAAACGTATTAATAATCCCGTCCCCCCAAAGCCCCTCTTTGGTAAGGTAATCCCATTCCCAAATGGTATCATTTGTGGCTTTATTTACAAACTCATAGCGTTCATTACTTTCCCGGAGTCTTTCGAATGTTCTTTTTCTTTCAATACTGTATTGAACAGATTTGGCTAACAGTTTCGCATCAAATTCACCTTATATCATGTAGTCCTGTGCCCCCAGTGAAATACATTCTATCGCTATTTGAACTGTTGCCAGTCCTGAAAATAATACAATAGGTGTATCAGGCAAAAGCCTGTCCAATGTAATAACAGAGTCAACACCTGCGCTGTCGGGCAGGGTAAGGTCAAGCAGGGCGATGTCGAAAACATTTTCTTTTATAAGAGCAGGCACTTCTGCCATTTTCTCTGCATGAAATATTTTTTCAATCGGTAATTGACTTTGTTTAAAGTACTCTTCCAATAAAATAAAATCTCCAAGATTGTCCTCAACTACTAGCAGCCTGTAAGATTTGTTTTCTTTACCCATATACACAGATTTAAGGTTATACGTTTTATATACCTGCCCTTATTTTTGATGTTTTGGCAACTTCACAATAGTGATCCAGAAATCTTTGATAGTTTGTACCACCTCAATAGATTTTTGAAAATCCACCGGCTTGGTGATAAAGCAATTGGCATGATTGTGATACTAATCCATGATATCTTTTTCCGAATCAGAGGTAGTCAGCATCACTACCGGTATACTCATAAGGTTTTCATCTTTTTTTATTTCTGTCAGCACTTCCATACCGTCTATCTTGGGCAGGTTGATATCCATCAGAATGAGGTCAGGTCTTTCGGCATTATTAAACATTCCTTCTTTTCTTAAATACTTCAGGGCTTCGTCCCCATCCCTTGCTACATTGATGCAATTGTCCACCCTGGCTTCTTTCAGGGCTTCCACTGTTAGTACGATATCGCTTTCATTGTCTTCTACTAATAAAATTTTTACCTCTTTTTTCATATTTTATTTTTTGGGATGCTGAAAAAAAATGTACTACCCTTTCCCGCCTCTGACTCCACCCATATTTTCCCTTTGTGCACATCCACTATCTTTTTACAGATGGCCAGGCCAATGCCGGTGCCCGAAAATTCATTTTTGTTGTGCAGGCGCGAAAAGATGATGAATATTTTATCAAAATATTTAGGATCAATGCCGATGCCATTATCCTTTACATAAAAAGTCCAGTAGTCCGGTTTTTCTGTAGTGCCCACTTCAATTAGGGGTTCTTTACCATCATGGTATTTCAGCGCATTACTTATCAGGTTTATAAATAACTGGTTGATGAGTGTTTTATTGGCGGTAATAACCGGCATAGGGTTCACGGTTACTACGGCCTGGTTTTTCTTAATATCTTCTTTCAGCACACGGGTTACATATTCCATTACTTCGTTCAGGTCAGTGGCTGCAAAGTTTTCTTTATTCGAACCTACCCTTGAATATTGCAGCAGGTCCTTTATCAGTATTTTCATCCGGTCGGCCCCGTCCACAGCAAAATTCATGTATTGTTTGTTGGTTCCGTCCAGTTGCCCGTCCAGTCTTTTCTGCAGTAGATTCAGAAAGCTGGTAACCATGCGCAGAGGTTCCTGTAAATC
>PKYU01000172.1 GCA_003132765.1 Chitinophagaceae bacterium
ACGAAAGAAAATTTTTAACAAAAGAGCAGATTGAAACAAATGCACTTTCCTTAAAAGATGAATTTAAACTTTTTATCGATTTTGAATGCGGACCTTTAAGTGCGGAAATCTTAAACAATCTCGATTGGCTTAATGAACTTGACCTAATTAATTTTTTAAGAGAGTATGGTAAATTGATTAGTGTAAATGAAATGATTAAAAGGGATAGCGTTAAAAATAGAATAAATGAGAGTGGTATTTCTTTTACCGAATTTTCATATCAAGTGTTGCAAGCATATGATTTTTACTGGCTTAAAAAAAATAAAAATTGCACAATTCAAATGGGTGGGAGTGATCAATGGGGAAATATTGTCGCGGGGATTGATTTAATAAATAAAAAATTAAAGGAAGATGCTCATGGGATAACATTACCATTAATTGAAAAAAAGGGGGGTGGAAAGTTTGGCAAAACAGAATCTGGGAATATCTGGTTAAATGCGTCTTTAACAAGCCCATATAAATTTTACCAATTTTGGAAAAACATAGAAGATGGAGATATTCCAAAATTACTTCGAGCGTTTACTTTTTTGAACAAAGAAGAAATTGAGGATTTAGATAATAAAGCGGTATCTACGCCTAATGCTGTAAAAGAAATTCTTGCAGAAATTATGGTAAAATATGTTCATAGTAAAGCTCATTTGGAAAAGGCAAGCGCTATTTCTAACATCTTATATGGGCACAATACTATAAAAGAACTTGAGGAAATTGATGAGTGCTTTATTCATGATTCGACAGAAGGAATGAAAAAAATTGAATTTACAAGAGAAGAATTTAATTCATTTGAAAGTAGTATTGACCTTCTTGCTAAAGCGCTTTCTACAGATATAAAATCTGTTTCGAAATCAGAGGCTAGACGTCTTATTGAAGGAAATGCTATCAGTATTAATAAGGATAAAATTAATATAGATGCCGCAATAAGAAAACCTAACTATAAACTATTAAAAAATAAATTTCTTTTAATTCAAAAGGGAAAGCTTTATTCTCTAATTATTGTTACTTAAATAAGAGTCTATTATCAAATTTTATAAATAGGAATTTAAAAAAATATGTTAGCTAATACCTCAAGATGTTGTAATTCAATAACAATTTAAATTTTCTAAGCGTTTTAGGCAATGGCTTGTGTTTATTATTTTCATAATGAAAAACTGTTGACTCATTAACTTCCAATTTAAGGGCTAATTCTGTTTGGGATAGGCCATGTAGATACCGGTATAACTTTATTTTACCACCAAGGGTTGAGTCATCCACATCAAAAGGCACATACCCCAAAAATTGAATAATCTTTGGATAGTATATTATCGATGGCTCATTTCGATTATTTTCCCAAAGCGTTATCGAATCTTCGCATACGCCAATAAAGTTTGCAAGATCCTTTTGTAGCATACCTAACTCAATTCTCCTATTTCTTAGCTTTTCTCCTATTGTAGTTGGATTTAAGAGTAACTTTCCTGATGGGTTACAGACAGTTATATGATATTTGGAAAAAGGCAACGCAGGAACATGGATTCATAGATGCAATCAGCATAAAGCTTGAAGGAAAATCCATGGCGATTTTTGCTCTCGAAATAGTCACCCTCCTTTCCTCCATTGGCTGGCGCATTACTTCGAGAACTGTTCTTGTAAATTCGGGCAATTCATCCAAAAACAAAACACCATTATGGGCCAATGAAATTTCTCCCGGTTGAGGTAATCCTCCACCTCCTACCAATGCAACATCAGAAATGGTATGGTGAGGTGATCGAAAAGGCCTTTTTGAAATTATTGTAGCATTCTCAGGAGGTTTACCAGCAACACTATGGATTTTCGTTGTTTCAAGGGCTTCCTGTAAGGTAAGTGGCGGAAGAATAGTTGGCAACCTCTTTGCCAGCATAGTTTTACCGGCGCCCGGTGGCCCTATCAATATAGCGTTGTGTCCACCTGCAGCAGCAATCTCCAAAGCCCTTTTAATATTCTCCTGTCCCTTTACATCGCAGAAATCTATTTCAAAATCGCTTTGTGCATTGGCAAATTCTTCACAGGTATTAACAATTGTTGCCTGAATTGAATTTTCATCTATGAAAAAATCAATTACATCATTGATATGGCCAACACCATAAACATTCAATTTATTGACCATCGCTGCTTCCCTTGCATTTTCCTTTTTACATGATCAATCCTTTGAAACCTTCCTTTCGTGCCTGTATCGCAATAGGCGATGCTCCTTTTATTGGCCTGACGGTTCCGTCTAAACTAAGTTCTCCCATAATCACATAATCGGTAAGTTTTTCTGCATTTTCCAATTGTTCGCTGGCTCCGAGAGTTCCCATGGCTATAGGCAAATCGAATGCGGTGCTGCTTTTCCTGATATCAGCAGGCACAAGATTTACTTCTACTTTAGTTCTGGGAAAATGATATCCATTGGTTTTTATCGCACTTTCCATGCGCTCCAGGCTTTCTTTTACTGCATTATCTGCAAGGCCAACAATTGATGTAAATTTTCCGCTGCTTACGTTTACTTTAACGGTAATCGTTATGGCTTCCACTCCATAAACGGCACTTCCAAATTTTTTGACTAACATGTCCTCAAATGAGCCAAAAAATAAAATAGTTAGAAATAGGAAAATTTAAAATCCCTTATAATAGGAAATTAAGCCTCATTATAGGTTACAATTTTTCCAAAAGATCTATCACCTTTTCTCTTTTTAAAATTAAATAGCCCAAACGGTCATTACTAATTCCATCTTTCAAATTATAATTAAAATGGAGTTGTTCATTTGATACGTTGGTTTCAAAATATTTAAAATTAATATTGGGATAGTTCTTAAGTGTTTCGCTAATTTCATATAAATGAGTAGATAAAATAAACAGGCAACTTTTTATTTTGATAAGGCCTTCAATAACTACCGTACTGCATTNNGCATAGCATCCTGAACATTAGTGCCTTTAAAAAGTTCATCAATAAGAATGAGCCATTTTCTGCCATCGTTAATTTTGAGAATGGTATTTTTTATTCTCTGCACTTCATTGTAGAAGTAACTTTCTCCTTTTACTAAATTATCTACCACATTAATGTTACTTAATAATCCATCAAAGAATGAAAGTTCCATGGACTTTGCCGGAACTCCCATGCCAATATGTGCAAGAAAAACCGCAGTTCCAACAGCTTTTATAAAAGTACTTNNTTTTACCAGCCATATTAGCCCCGGTTAAGAAAATGAAATTATTTTGATAATCCAGTTCCAGATCATACGCCACCGGGTTATTCAGCAGTATATGGTACAATCCATTTGCCGCTATTGAAGGCTGTTCGGTTTCTTTTATTTCAGGATAAACGAAATCAAATTCTTTTACAGCCATTGACATTCCGTACCATGCATCTAACTGGTAATAAACCTCTATAATTTCGAAAATATTTTCTTTAAAATGATATCGTAAATAATTTCCCANNACGGAAAGATCACTCATTTTTCCCCTTGAAGTAACAATATTAAGTTGATATTTTTCCATTAATACTTCCGCCTTTTCCAGAATCTTTTTGAGGTTTTCAGGGGTATCTTTTTTCAAAAAAACGGCAATAATTTTTTTCATGCCCTTAAGAAAATCAAATGCATGTCCGGTTGAATATTTGATGAGGGAATAATCCGGTCCATGAAATAGTTTATAGAAATAAGCTGATGATGCTGTTGGTCGGGCCGGAATCTGGTCAATAGTACTTTCGTAAAATTTATGAATCATTAATATGGATCCATTGTTGATGATCATGGGCCACTCTTCCCTTTTATCTAAAAAAATTTGTAGCGTTCGTTGAACATTTTTTATGGCTGTAACATCCGGAAGGGATTTCTGAAAAATTGATCTTAGTTTTTCACGGCCGCCAACGGTCCTCGTAAAATTAAGTTTGTGAAAAATGGAAAATTCCTCATCATGCTGAAATATTGAAAGATCGTTTAAAGTAGTATTGTCTGTTTCCATTAAATTAGCCCGTAGGTTTTTAAAACTGCAGAAAGTTTTTAACTGTTGAAAGCAAGCCTGATACCTTTAAATGATTCATCAAATGATACTTTTCCATAATCCTCTTCTGAGGCATATACGCAATTTCCATTTACAAAAGTTTTCAAAATTGCTGCTGGAAATGTAACCCCTTCCAAAGGGCTCCATCCGCATTTGTACAAAATATTTTCCTTATTCACAGAAGTTATTTTGTTCAAATTCACCATAACAAGATCGGCAAAAAACCCCTCATTAATATAGCCCCTGTTTTCAATTGCAAAACAATCTGCAACGGCATGGCTCATTTTTTCTGCAATTTTCTCCAAGGATATTTTTCCTTCTTTATAATAAGACAACATCATCATTAAAGAATGCTGCACAAGTGGAAGACCNNTCCCAGGTATGAGGTGCGTGATCGGTTGCAATAATATCCAGCCGATCATCCAGTAGGGCTTCCCAAAGAGCTACTTTATTATTACTTTCTTTTATAGCCGGGTTACACTTTATCAGATAACCCAATTTCTCATAATCATCTGCAGTAAAATGGAGATGATGGACGCAAACTTCTGCTGTGATTCTTTTCTTTTTTAAGGGAATATCATTTTTAAATAAATCCAATTCTTTCTGGGTAGAAATATGCAATATGTGTAGCCTGCTGTTATACTTCCTTGCCAGCGAAACTGCATGTGAAGATGAATGGTAACAGGCATTTACATCTCTGATAATGGGATGATCCGAAGGCGCGAGGTCTGGCTTACTATTTTTTAGTTATGATAGTTATCCTTTACCATTTTTTCATCTTCACAATGAGTAGCTATCAATAATTCACTTTCCGCAAATATTTTATTGAGAGTGGATTGATTATCAACCAGCATATTGCCTGTGCTGGAACCCATAAAAATTTTTACTCCGCAGATATCTTTTTTCCTTTTATTCATCTTCAAAACCTCATCTCCATTGTTATTACTGGCTCCCATGTAGAAAGAATAATTTGCAAGGGAAGTATGTTTTGCGATTTCATATTTATTTTCCAGCAAGGATTCAGTAAGAGCATTGGGAATTGTATTTGGCATCTCCATATATGAAGTAACACCACCGGCGACGGCCGCTTTAGATTCGGTATAAATAGTTCCTTTTTGTGTTAATCCCGGTTCCCGAAAATGAACCTGGTCATCAATTACGCCCGGAAAAAGATGCAATCCTTCTCCCTGTATTTCCAAGACTTTTTCCTTTATAGTAAGCCCCCTGCCAATTCTTTCAATCCTGCCTTTTTTAAGGTAGATATCTTTCTGTTCAATTTTCCCGTCATTAACTATTAATATATTTTTTAAAAGATAATTTTGCATATCTTGAAATTAATTAATAAAGTGCCAAACCTTATGCAAATTATAAAAAGGCTTTCTATAGTAGTGATATTTATTGTCCCGTTTATTGCAAGCGCACAAATAACTTATCTGCCTGAAGGATCAAAAGAATATCAATTTATAGACAGATTAGAAATTAAGCTTGGAAAAAATACCAATATTATATATGCCACGGTAAAACCTTATAGCAGAAAAGCACTTGTTCAGGAAACTGAATTAATAGACAGTTTACAAAGGATGAATGCCGATAATACTAAATGGGAAGCATTAAATCTTTCGAAGATTGACGCATATAATATCCACAGTATATTAATGAATAATTCTGAATGGGTTACCGGTTCCAAAGAAAGTTTTTTAAGTAAAAAACCTGTTCTTAAAAATTTTTATACAACCCAGCCCAACTTAATAGAAGTAAACTCAAAAGATTTTTTCCTGATGGTAAATCCTGTTATTTATTACTCCATGAGTAAGGAATCTTCTAATTCTGAAAATATTTTTCTGAATAAAAGAGGTATAACGGCTCGTGGGAGAATTGCCAATAAAATAGGATTTTATACTACCTTATCGGATAACCAGGAAAGAGGTCCCCTGTTTTTCCAAAACAGGGTAAACGCCTTTAATGCTGTTCCGGGAGTTGGCTTTTATAAGAGCTTTAAAAATACAGGTGTCGATTATTTTGACGCCAGGGGTTACATAACTTTTAATATCACCAAATACATTGATGTGCAATTTGGTTATGATAAAAATTTTATTGGCAATGGTTACAGAAGTCTTTTCCTGAGCGATAACGCCAACAGTTATCTTTTTCTGAAACTGAACACTAAAATCTGGAAATTCAATTATGAAAACATATTCATGCAGTTGATTCCTGAATCCCAAAATACAGGTGATACCTTATTAGAAAGAAAATATATGGCCTTACATCACTTAAGCATGAACGTTACCCGGTGGCTTAATCTTGGTTTGTTTGAAAGCATCACATTTGCAAGACGCCAATATTTTGATTTTGAATACTTAAATCCAATTATATTTCTGAGATATGTTGAAGGAAATGTTGGCAGTCCGGATAAAGCCAATGTCGGATTAGATTTTAAAGCCAATTTTGCTCATCATTTTCAGGCTTATGGTCAATTTTTACTCGATGAATTTATTGCGAGTGAAATAATAAAGAATAATGGCTATTGGGCAAATAAGTATGGGTACCAGCTTGGGATAAAGTATGTTGACGCCTTCAAGGTCCAAAATCTTGATTTGCAATTAGAGAGTGACAGAGTAAGACCGTTTACTTATCAGCATTCTGACAACTATGGAAATTACACACATTATAACCAACCGTTGTCAGACCCGCTTGGAGCTAATTTTCAGGAATATATAGGGATACTTAAATACCAGCCACGACCTAAATGGTATATAAATGCAAGAGCGATTTATTATTTTCAGGGCCTTGATTCTGCAGGTCAGAATTTTGGAAGCAATCCCCTGGAATTATACACTAACCGAACCAGGGATTATGGTTATAATGTAGGAAGTGGAGATAAAGCAAAGTGCCTGAATGCATCATTGAGACTTTCTTATGAACTTAGGGAAAACCTGTTTATAGAGGCTAGCTACCTATACCGAAAATATTCAGTAGCCCAGGGTCCGGGTGCCGGCACAACATCGATGTTTGGGTTAGGTATAAGATGGAATGCGGCAGTAAGAGAGTATGATTATTGACCCGAGAAATTATTCTACGGTAAGAGAAAAAGTCACCATTTTTGAATATATATTATCAAGCACATTTGAATATAGGAGATTAGGATTTGGACTATGAAGATTTAATAGGCCGCTACTTATCTTTATTTCAGGCGATAGAACAAAATAGGAGAAATACAGATGGCAGCCCATTCCCAGTTCCATGCTAAAATCATATGGTTTTAATTTTATCAAATCATCTGCTTTCCGGGCACTGGCGGTGCTGGCAAGATCATAATCAATTTTACCTCCCAGANNCGTATACGCTTTAAAATTACCGATCCGGTCACTGCTGAAAGCAAGCTGAAAAGGGAAACTCATCTTTATAGACTGAACATTCTTGGTAACGACGGATTCAGTTGGATATTTTTGAGTATATACAAACCCTGCCTGGGAAAAAGTAAGATCAAGGGGATGCATTCTGATATCAAAATGATTGCTCAACCGCAGGTTAACAAGCCAGGCAAGATTAATACCGGCATTAGTGATACTTTCCACGTCCAAAACGGAATCATTTTGTAAAAACTTGTTATTCTCAGTGAATGAAAAGTGGGATACATTATACCCAAGGTTGATCCCAAAGTGATATGGCTTATCATCATGACCATCCTGGTTAATGTCATCACGCAGTTGTGCTACCAACGCAGTTGAACAAAACAAGAAGGAAGTTACCAGCAAAACCACTTTTCGGCGCAATAAATGGTGCATATTCCTAAGCTCAATGTTTTGTAGAAACTATTTCGATAATTTAACTGGTTTAATATTTGAATAAAGTTTCCCTTCTCAGGAAATTGTTGTACTGAATCATTTAAGTATTGATAGGCATCATTATTTTTAGAAATTAGTCTGCCGACTTTTGGGGTAATAAATTTCAGATAAAAATTATAAAAGTTTTTTACTACCGGCGCAGATGGTTTTGAAAATTCGAGGACAACAAGTTTGCCACCTTTCTTCAGCACTCTTTTTATCTCAGAAAGCCCCTTTTCAAGATTTTCAAAATTTCGCACCCCAAATGCAACAGTCACTGCATCAAACGAGTCATTGGGAAAAAAAATTGCCTCACTGTCGCCATTTAACAACTGAATTTTATTTTCCAGGCCTAAATTCTTAATTTTATTTCGCCCCAATCCAAGCATTCCCTCACTAATATCTATTCCCGTTACGCTTTCTGGCTTTAATATTTTATAGCTTGTAATAGCAAAATCTCCTGTTCCCGTTGCTACATCTAATATTTTTTCGGGATGGAGAGATTTTAACTCATTTATTGCTTTTTTCCGCCACCTTTTATCAATACCTGCACTTAAAAACTTGTTCAAAAAATCATACCTGAAAGCAATTTTGTCAAACATTTTTTCCACCTGCTTTTTCTTGCTTTCCTTTGATTCTTTAAATGGAACCACCAGGTCATGATCATAGGTTTTCATAAAGCCAAAGGTAGTTTTTTGACTGTAAAAGCCACCAGAACCTATTATCTTTCACGTTTATTTTAGAAATTCATTGACCAATCCGGGAGTATGCAGGCATTTTCTTGTTGTATATTGCATTTTCTATGGAAATTTTAAAAGCTGAATATATTACCAGCAGCCCATCTTTTGAAAAATGCCCCCCTCCCGACAAACCTGAATATGCTTTTATAGGAAGGAGTAACGTGGGGAAATCTTCAATCATAAATATGTTGTGCAACAATGAAAAGCTTGCAAAAACATCAAATACGCCCGGCAAAACTCAACTCATTAATCATTTTGAAATCACCAGTGTTCAAAAAAAGGGGGACCATAAAAGAACAAAATGGTTCCTGGTAGATTTGCCAGGCTATGGATTTGCAAAAACATCCCTTAGTAGCCGCAGAAGGTGGGAACAAATNNAGTTAATCTCACTAATGTATTTCTATTGATTGATTCCAGAATTTCTCCGCAAAAATTAGATCTTGACTTCATAAAAAAAATTGAATTGTGGCAGGTACCTTTTACAATCATATTTACTAAATCTGACAAAGTAACCCAATCAACCGTAAGCAGGAATGTAAAATTATTTTTAGATAGCCTTAGAAAGTCACAGCAATTTTTACCACAGGATTTTATTACCAGTTCACTGAAAAAGACCGGAAGAAATAGGATTTTGGATCTGGTTAGTGAAATGAATAATAATGTAGGGGGAGTCTGAAAAATNNAATCAACCAAAAATCAGTTTACCACTTTATTGGCACAGCTACTGCTGGCAAATGCTTCAGGCTTAGCCTTGAAAGCAAACCCCATTCCAAGAATATAGCCCATAGCTTCACGCAGCGCCTCATTGCTTTTGAAATGAGGATTTGTATTAATGTCGGCATGAACCTCCATGTCTACATCATATAAGGTAAACAGGTCACAAAGTTCATAAACGATTTCTATGCTCTTAGCTACCTCAACAAGCATTCGTTCTTTAATGCTATACACAACTTTTGTTTTATCATTATGTATAAACATAAAGCCACCGCGACCTTCACGCAGGAAAACAATCACTGTTGCAAACTCAGTATCGGCACCTTTTACCTGGCTGTCGGTACCGATGCAAACTTTTAATTTGTATCCTGCATTAGTTTCTTTTTTGATGGCTGATTCTACTGCACCCTTAATAGGAAGATCAATAATATCGCCGTTAAATTTTCTCCAGTGCATAAATAATTGTTTCTTAAAATTACCGAAATTCAGTCAATAACAGAGATAAAAACAATTAATAAAAATTATTTAACCGGGATATTCAGGGATAAATATTGGGGGATGAAAAAAATAAGAAAGGAAACTGATTAAAAAATAAAAAAAGGGCCAGCCCTAATGCTGGCCCTAAACTTACACATGAATCTACCTTACAGTTTTACAATTCTTTCGGTCAGTCTTTGGGAGCTACTTATTATTTGTATTAGATATATTCCATTAGGGTTATTATTTATATTTATAGTGTTAGTGCCGGCAACTCCTTTTCCTCCTTGCAAAATCCTTCCGCTCATATCTGCTATTTGGTAATTAAAATTTTCTCCTGCGTTTACTGTAATTTGGCTATGGACCATTGTGGACACATTGAATAAACTTTGTTGATTATTATTTATTGTCAACGAAATCACATTTGAATATACAGTCTGATCAGTTGCGGAAACAGCCTTCATACGATAATAAATATTTTGCTTCGTCAATGGAGAATAGCTATAGCTGATTGAAGTTGGAGGAAATGAAGCCAACGTGGTGAATTCTGCACCGTCTAAGGAACTTTCTAGTGTTAAAATACTCAAAGGCTCATCCGAAATAATACTCCAATTCAATATATTTTGATCATTATCTGTTTTTCCGCTTAATAACACCTGTTTTATCGGAGTTACAAATAATGGTGTAAAAGTTCCCGATATATTATATGAACCAAGGCTTCCATAATTTGACGTGTAAGAATTTCCTGAGCCCTCAACCATGACGAAATATTGGCCGGATTCCAAAGTAGTATCAATAGTTTGGTTCAGCGTATTTATTGAATCATAAATTCTTAACACCTGGTAGCTTGAAGTGATTAATTCCAGCTTTATATCAAGGTCAGCTCCGGCATTTTGAGGGCCTACAGAAAATGGATTTGCATCCAGGTGAAATAACCCCGCTTGTGTAAGTGTAAAAGCAAAAATATCTTTATCCGTATTAGTTGAAATTATACCGCTATCTGCAAAAGATAGATTGCTTATAATAACAGCAGTGGGATTTACAGATGGATCATCGCTATGATCATCGGGGCGGTAAGAAAATCCGTTTTCAGAGGTAATAACTGAAAGAGCGTCCTGGTCTGCTGCACATCCACTTGGCGTGGGACCTTTATACCATCCGGAAAAATTTTGATAATAACTATT
>PKYU01000026.1 GCA_003132765.1 Chitinophagaceae bacterium
TCCGTAATTAACCTGCTGAAAAAAAACAAGCTTACAGGAGCTGATATTTCTTTTATGCCTCATCAAACATCTGCGTTCCTTATCGATTATTGGTTGAATAATCTTAATCCAAGGCCTGCACAAACATTAACTACCATTGATAAAATCGCGAATATAACAGTGGCAACTCATGCGTTTAATCTGGCATGGTTTGAACAAGAAGAAACAATTAAAAAACATAAGCTGGTAATGTTGGCTCTAGGGCCTGATATGCATGCCAACGCCATGCTATTGAAAAGGAATTGACTGGCGTTTTCCACTGAGTGAATAAGCATCATGAGTAGCCAAATTGCTCCTGAAGGTAACGAACCTTGCCGCTGGCCCCCCAGCGAGTATACGCTTCAATTGCTTGTTGTAAATCAGGGGAATAATCTGCTCCAATCCTTTTTTTCATTCGCACCAAATGCTCAAATGCAAGCCCCTCATCCTGGATATAGCCAGAGGACAGGGATTGTTTCGCAGCCTGCTTAAACTTCTGTTCACCCTCTATAGTCAGACCTGCAAGTCCATCACGTATAGCTTCTAGCAAAAGTGCCTTATGTAAAAAATTCTCCGGACATATCTGAGCCCAGCTATTCATATTTACAATGCCACTATCAGCTATTTTTTTAAAGTTAGCACTTGCCTCACCAGTTGTTTCTTTGAATTTATATAATGCAGCCATCGAAAAATATTGTTCAAGCTCTATATGCCCAGGCTGGTTGGCAAATGCGGGTAAAAGTGGAACGGATTTTTCTCCCCAGCCAATTGCTTCATCCCAATTGCCAAAATGAACATTTAGTTTCAATTTGGATACAAAATAATAAGCAATCTGGTTAAACAAATCTGTCTTACAAATGCTGGCAATATCTTTTTCTTCATCATATTTTTCATCAGTAAGAGATGTGTATCCCGAGGTGCGGCCCTGAAAAGCTTTAGCAACCTGCTCTTCATGAATCAGGTGAAATGCGGCATTCAATACAGCGTTATTATTTCTAACGAAATGTTCCGTAGCTGTTTGTATGACTTCGTCCAGAGGTTTGCCGCTCGTGCTTTTTAGAATTGCAGCAAGCGAAAGATTAAAACAACCATATATAATATCGCCGGAATTGAAACCAGCATCTGCCCCTTTCAAAGAAAGAGGAATGAGTTTATCTAAAGGCAATTTCCACAATGCTATAAACCAACCATATATAAAAAGTACCCTTGATTGAAGTGTTAGACCATTCTTCTTATCTACTTCCAGCGCAAGGGTATTCCAATTGAAGGCACCATGGCTGTCCTGGGTTAAGGCTTTATATATAATAGCATACATGGCATAAACTTCCGCAGCTGATTCACCATTACCATGTTCAAGCGTGAGCCGCTGGCAGATAATAATCATCAGCGCAAATAATTCCCCCTGTTGACATTGGTGTGCGAACGGCCCCAAGGATAGAAGCAGCTTTATGACTTTTTCCTTAGTTGGATCATTCAGTTTTTTATGTTGTGACAGGCTTTCAATTGTCTTGCCCTCCATTAGCGAACCGATCGCTGTCATATTCTCACCAATCTTTTGGCCGATGGTTGGCAAGTCACGCGGTATATCCTGATCGAGAAGTTTGACACCTTCGAGTCCCACCTCAAGCGCCTCTTTAACATAACCTAACTGAAACAGCCTGATCGCTTCCAGTTCATAATATGTAACNNTTCATTGGCCTCGGTCCAATGATGTGCCAAACGGACATAAAAAGGACTAAGGTTATCCTTGAAATTTTTTTCATACCACCCGGCACTCTCTCTATGTAATTGCCTTCTCTGCTCTGAAAGAGTCATTTCGTAAGCCACATCAATGGTAGTTGCGTTATTGAAATGGTATCCACTTAAATTATCGACAGTAATTTCATTCAGGAAACCGTGTTGCTCAACTTCCTGCAGAAAAGATGGCACCATTTCCCTTTCCTTTGCAATCGGGTAAATATTACAAATTATCTTCTCTGAAAACCTTGTTCCAACAACACTTCCAACTTTAAGAGATATTTGAGAACCGGTTCCTAGTCTATCAATACGACTGCGTATGGCCGCCCTCACCGTTTCCGGTAAAGAAAATTCTTTCATTGCGGCATNNCTGTTATTTGCAAATACCAGCATTTCATGGTCCAGCAACGACTCTGTCAGTTCTAAACAAAAGAATGGATTACCTTTTGCTAAACCGCGAACAACACCAGCCACATCTTTGGAAATATTGCTGACACCCAATTTTGCGCAAATCAACTTTTCTATGGATTCATCATCCAATTCCTTTAATTCTATTGTTTTGGTATTATGGTCCTTCAGAAGCAATGTCTGCGAGAATCCTTCAGAAGCCTGGAGTGAAATTACGATAAGACAATGAGCTACAATTTTCCTTATTGATTCAATCAGTTTCCATGATGATTCGCCTACCCATCGTGCATCGTCTATTATCAGGACAATCGGTTGTTTCTCCGATTCATCTTGAATGAGTTTTAGCAGGAAGTCATGAGTGGCCTGCACCCGTTGGTTTCCGGTCAATATCCTTATTTCTTCACTCTCAGGGATAGAGGTATTCAAGACAATATTCAATAAACAGGCTTTGCCATCAAACCTGGAAATAAGATNNTATCAGCGTGGCTGATGCCCAACAAGGTGGCAATAATTGGCCGTAAGGATGCATAAGGTGTATTTCGCAAAACAAAATCACAAAGACCAGAAGCTATTAATATATTTTCATGGGAAATGGCGGTTTTAAAGTCAGCCAACAATCTTGTTTTACCCATTCCGCTATCCCCTTCTATAATGACGCATTCACTTCCACCTTTCATTGCATTTTGAAAGGCAGCATCTAAAACTGCTAACTCTTCCAGG
>PKYU01000179.1 GCA_003132765.1 Chitinophagaceae bacterium
TGCCAGTCAGGATCAGCATGTCCGAATACTTTTTGAGCCGAGGAACCTAAATCTGAGAAACGGGTGAATACGCCAGTTCCCGGGTCAATAACCATTTTACCGTCGGGTGTCCTTACAAAGGCATTGCCATATACCAAATCAATTCTTTTTCCATTATATTCATAATTATTTGGATTGGCGTCGTTTACCCATTTCCTTACATAAGTTGAGAAATTTGCCGTAATATTCCAGCTAAATCCGTTTGGATGAATAATTGGTCTTGCACTTAGCACCGCCTCCCATCCATCGTTGGTATAAGTATTGCCATTTGTCAGAAAGGATGAATAGCCGGAGGCGGAAGACGTTCCCTCATTAACAATACCGGTATTCTTGTAATGATAATGCGTTATATCAATTCCTAAATTATTATTAAAGAACCTAATATCCCCTCCAAATTCAGTGGCTTGCCTGTCTGCTGTCTGAATAGAAGAACTAACTGTTTGATCAGTATACTGAGCACTGCTTTGATTGGAATAAGTTGGGTTTAAGGTATAGGGCTGTGAAAATTGATAGCTGGGGCCACCATAGGGCGAATACCACGTATATCCGTAACCTCCTGCAGGTGTAGAACTCACATTAGGAGAAAAAAATGCATTTGTTCCCCCGCTTTTGCTTTCAGCATAGGAGCCCCTAATTTTAAGGAAGGAAATTACTTTGGGTAAATGAACGTATTCGGAAATTACAGTTGCAAGATTAAAAGACGGATAAAAATAACTATCACCATTAGTTGGTAAGGCAGAAGACTTATCCACCCTGCCGGTCACATTTGCTGTTATATAAGACTTGTAACCCAGATCCACCGAATAGTAAGCGCTTAGTACCAGCATGCTTGAATGAAAACTACTTCCTGTCAAAGGATTCAGTGAATTAGAAAAAGAGTATATACCAGGAACATTAAGATAGTTGGTTGATTCGAAATCGGAATTAAAATCAAAATTCCTAGCAGTACCTCCGCCCAGTGCCTGCAGATCCAAAAATCCTAAAATATTATCCTGATGATATCTTACCTGTGCATCAACATTCGACTCAAATAAACCTCTCCTGTCTTCCCTGTAGTCACCTTGACGAAGTGGTCTTCCATAAACTCCTGCTGAATAGGGTAATTTTTCAGAATTAAGCATATCATATGCCGTCATGCTTGGCCTGAACTGAACGTCAAGGTTGTTATTAATTTTATAATTCAGCGAAACGTAACCATATTCGTTATTTTGATAATGCCCTCTTAACCATTGGTAAGACATGAACCAGGGGTTATTATAACGATAATACTCTGCATAATTCTGCTCAATGCCCACTTTACCTGGCTGCCAATAATTTCGAATATTAGGATCATTGACGCTCCAGTCTGCTGCACCCCAAATGATGATGTTATAGATAATAGAGTTGGGACCATATGCCACATCCGGCACATTGGGTGTAGATTGCCTGCTATAATTAAAATAACTGGTAACACTGAATTTATCATTAAATCTGTGAACCACGCTGGTAGTAAAATTTCCATTGTTTAATTGAGTATTCGGAACGATACCCTGCTGATAGGTATTACCCAGTGAGAGGCGAACATCCGTTTTTTCAGTAGATGAACTAACAGAAATGCTGTTGGAGGAAAGTAGTCCGGTCTGTAGAAATTTGGTGAGATTGTCCTTGCCTCTTGCGACAAAGGGCGTAGGCTTTACGTGGCCTATATAGGTACTTCCGTCAGCAAAAGTGGTAGTATAATTTTGAGATGGATCGTAGGCACCATCATACTGAGGCAAAAGCTGGCCTCTGAATTGCGGGCCCCAAATATCATAATCATAATCATTAACGCCAACTCCAACTGCTCCGGTACCAAAATAGGAAGAAGGACTGGAACCGCCTCCACCATAAGCATATTTTCCATTATCACCCGGTCCATAGGTATCCTGCCATTTGGGCAAAGCAATAAAACCTTTATTCCATTGAGTGCTCGAATTGAAACTTACAACCGGGCCACCTTTGGCCTTTGATCCTTTCTTGGTATTTATTATAATAGCACCATTTTTTCCCTGGAAACCATATAAAGCGGCGGCATTTGGCCCTTTCAAAACAGTCACAGTTTCAATATCATCCGGGTTTATATTATAAGTGTCAGAGCTGATGGCAACTCCATCCACTACAAACATGGGTCGGTCATTAGGATCGTTTTCACCACGGATAATTACATCCGGAGAATGTCCTATTTCTGAATTGATATTTACTTCAAGCCCTGCAACATTTCCTTTTAAAGAGCTTACCGGATCTGCCTCCCTGGCCTGGGTAAACTTTGAAGCATCTATAGTTTGAATGGCATAACCAAGACGTCTTGCCTCCTTTTTAATACCTGTAGCAGTTACCACAACTTCATTTAATTCTTTAATTCCCTGGGCAAGTTCGAAGGTCATGTTATTTTGAGCAAGCCCAACTTCCTTTTGGTTATAGCCGGAAAAACTTAAGATGATCCTGGCATTGGAAGGCGCTTCCAAATAAAATTCTCCGTCTTTGTTAGTTGATGTTCCTGTTCTCGAATTCTTAATGGTAACACTTACACCTTCAAGTGGAGTTTTAGAAGAAGCATCAACCACTTTTCCCTGAAAGGAAACTTTTTCTAAATTTACTTGTGCAATAATTACTGTTGAAAAAAACAGTAGTGAGATCGCAAAAAATATTTTTCCTGCGATCATTAGGTAGATTTGTTTCATAAACAATTTTTTAAATTAGGGAGCAAACCTACCTTTGCAATGTTACCATATTGTTATAGACGAGTTAACAAAAAGTTATATAATTGTTAACGGAATATTTCTGAATTTTCTTAAAAAGAAGGAGTTAGTACACGGATGACCGTTAAGCGAAAATAAAAAATATCCGGGCCTGGTAGAATTAAATAAACAAATTTTTAAATAGAAATTATTTGTTATTAATACAGCAGCATTTTAAGATTTTTACTTTCTCTTTTCCGAATACAATTCACCAGGTATTGACTTTTCAAGAATTTCTTTGCATGAATAAAATTCTTATTCTGTTGTACCTTTTTAAATGAATGGAGAGAAAGAATGTCAATGAAAAATTCATGACAAAATTAGATCCAGGGTATCAATAAAATTTTAAGTTGTAAAACTTAACATTGGAAGTATTAAATTAATATTAATTTTACGTTATCTTTTTGTAAAATCTTAAATTATCAATTAAAAGAACCATAATTAAAATGAAAAATACGGGAAGTAAAAAAAATTTGCAGAAGACAGTTTCAGATCAATTATTTACTGTTTTGTCTGGCTTGAAAGATCACCTCGGAGAAAAAAAATTTCAAAGGAGAATTAAAAAAGCATCGAAGATGTTGGTTTCCGGAATAAAAGAAACAACTAAGAAAAAGGAAGCAGTTACGCACAAAAAATCGACCAAGCTAAAGAAAAAAGCTATTTTGATTCCCGCAACAAATGAGTCTTCATAATTCGATAAATATTACAAGATAGTCCTTAAACGAACTTAAGGATACTCAAAATAATTTAATATCAGAAAAACCATTGGTTAGTTAATAAGGTGATTCATAAAGATTGCCATTTTAACTTACCTTTTCTTTGGTGGTATCCATAAAATAAGGCTGATTGTATCACTAATTTTATTTCTTCTTTTACTTTCAGTTTATTTCTTTGATTATAAGAATTAATAATTATTCGGGTTGCATTTGAAGAATCTAAATACCAATTAAATCTGCTTTACAACCTGTTAGGAACATTCCTGGCTCAAAAAAGGTAATGCCAGCTTGGGAATGGGTAATTTGGAATCCACATAAAGCTCAAAAATTCTTGCCATCATCGTTCCTATTATTATGCCTAATAGTCCACCGGCAATAATATCAGATGGGAAATGTTTCCCAACATAGATTTGCGAATAGCCTATTAGCGATGCCCATATCCAAAGCCAGCGCCACTTTTTGCCGGTTAACTTGTATAATGACCAAAACCAGAATGCTGCTAAACCAAAATGATTAGCTGCATGAGATGATGGAAACGAATACTGTCCCCCGCAATCAACAAGATGCCTGACCATTGCGCCAATTTCAGTATCATAACATGGACGTAAACGCCCGAATATATTTTTAAAAATATCGGATAAACTATCTGTTAGGGCTACACCAATGAGCGTAAATACAATAAGTGGCCAAGCCTGCTTTCCTGTTTTTTTGAAGAAATACCAGGCCATAAAAAGATATAACGGAATCCAACTTACAGGATTCCGGGCTATGAGCATTACTGTGTCAAGATAGCGATACTGGGAATCATGATTGATCAGCAACAATAAAATTTTATCAAACCTTTTAATAATTTCAATTGGTGGCATGGGTTTAGTTTTGCGCAAAGTACCATTCCAACATTACCGAATGGTTAATATATTATTACGTCAATATGAATTGTTTCTTTTGAGATTAATTATTTTTTTAATCTGGTAATAACTTATGGATAAAATAACATTTAAACCAGGTTAGTGTTATTAAATTATTAAGATAACATGAAGTTTTTGTAAACTACTTGTAAAGCGAACTGTTAGAGGCAAATTTGTAAGAACTATTAGCAGGTTATAATAATTGTTGGTACCACTTACCCGAAGTTTTAAATTGACCTGAGGTTAATTTATTACAGTCGCTTGCCAGAGTAGTACTTTATTTTTTTAATGATCATTAGATTTAAACATACAGGATGAGGCTGCTGTTAATTGAAGATGAAACCGAATTATCCAGGAGTATTTGCCAATATCTCGAAAGGGATAATTTCATTTGCGATGCGTCTTATTCTTACCGGGATGCCATGGAAAGAATTGAAGATTATAATTATGAATGCATTCTGCTTGATATAACGCTACCCGGGGGTAACGGCCTGAATATTCTGCGAAGACTCAAGGAGCAGGGAAAATCTGATGCAGTTTTGATTATTTCCGCGAGGGATTCATTAAATGATAAACTTAACGGGCTAAACCTTGGGGCTGATGATTACCTGACCAAGCCTTTTCACCTGCCTGAACTATCGGCAAGGATAGCCGCTATTTTACGAAGGAAATTATTCGAAGGGCAAATCCGTATTGTGACCGATGATTTTACTTTAGATCTCCATGAAAAAATGGTACGTGGAAAAAAGGGATACATTGACCTTACCCGAAAGGAATATGACCTGCTTCTATATTTTACGGCTAACAAAAATAAAGTTGTTACAAAGGAAGCAATTGTAGAGCATCTCTGGGGTGATCATATAGATATGAACGACAATTATGATTTTATTTATACCCACATAAAAAACCTTCGGAAAAAACTTGTACAAAGCAGTTGCCGCGATTACATTAAAGCTGTGTATGGAATGGGATATAAGTTCAATCTGGAACCTGAAGAAAATACTATTGAAAAAGAATGAAACTGCTTACTAAATATTCACTGGCGAATATACTTGTAATGGTCGCTATTTTTATAGCTTCAAGCCTGGTGTTGTTTAAATTTACGCAGATTATTCTCATAAGAGAAATGAAGGCAGATCTGGCCGGAATAGAAACGAAGGTCATTGACTACGTAAACTTGCACAATAGTTTTCCGGCAGGATACCTCACGGATGAGGCCTTTATCAGTTTTGAAAAAACCGGTATTAATAAGACTGAACGGAAGACTGTGCTTATCCAAATGTTCAGTAAGCGTGAAAATAAAATGCACAATTTCATGAAGCTTGATTTCCCGCTTTGGTTTGGGGGAAGCTGGAATAAAATATCTATCGCAAAGCCGCTCGAAGGCATGCACCATCTTTCCCGTGCGCTTATCACCATATCGATATCAACCATATTCATTATTATCCTGATTTCTTTGCTGCTGAACGGGCTCTTATTAAGGCGGCTTTGGAAGCCCTTTTATGAATCTATGGACGTAATGCGTAATTTTAAGTTGGGTGAAAATGAATCACTAGTATTTCCTTCAACTTCAACTGAAGAATTCGTCTTTATGAATGATAGCCTTACTCTGGCCACGGCTAAGGCTAAACATGATTATATTCTGCTAAAAGAATTTACAGAGAATGCATCTCATGAAATGCAAACCCCCTTATCGATCATCAGATCAAAACTGGATATGATTATACAGGAAAAGGAACTTTCCCTAAAACAAAGTGAACTTGCCCGGGAAGCTTATTCCTCTATAAAAAAATTAACAAATTTGAATTACTCACTTTTGTTGCTTGCAAAGATAGAAAATCAACAATTTGATAATAAGCATGAGATAAGTCTGAAAGAGAAAGTTGAAGAGAAGATTGATCCCGTTCGTGAATTTTGGCTGAGTAATCAGATTACTGTTGAGCAATTAGTAAATGAAAGTAGCATAAAAATAAGTCCCGAGTTATTGGACATACTGCTTAATAATCTATTTAGCAATGCGAGTAATCACAATACCCCATCAGGCAAAATCAGCATAGAGCTAAAGCAAAATAAATTCACAATCAGCAACAGCGGATCTCCAATACCCTTGGATGAAAAAAAATTATTTACCCGCTTTTATAAAACTGGGGTCAACAGCAATCATAATGGCCTTGGTCTTGCTATTATCAGACAGATTTCAAGAGTGTCTGCAGTCCATACAATGTATAAATATGCCAACCAAAGGCATTCATTTATCCTCACCTGGTAACAATTCTGATTTTTTTCTGAAGTTAATATTACCATTAGATTAAGAAAACATCATCCTTAGGTTAAATCCCCTCGAGCCCCTCATATTTTATACCTGCTGTAATATGTTTGCAACTCATAAAAAATTACCTGGTAAAGAAATGAGATTTTTTTTACGACCCTTAAAACTAATTTGCCTCGTTTTTTTTTCGTCCTTCATCAGTACTTCCATCAAGGCCGGGGATATTAAAGGTTATGTCTATGATTTTGATACGAAGGATCAGCTGATAGGCGCCACTGTTATCCTTAAGCCTGGGGGAAAGAAAACATCAACCTCTCTTGATGGAGGTTTTACATATAAAAATATTGCATCGGGAAAATATGAATTGCAAATTTCTTTTGTCGGATATGCAAGTCTGGATACATCAGTAACCGTTGTAGAAAATGAAAAGAACGTATTTAATTTTTACCTGAAATCAAAGGCTACAAGGCTTTCTGCTATTTTAATAAGATCTTCCCTTAATGGATCAAGCGATGAGTTTGCACAGAAGAAAGAGCAATATGCCAATAGCATTGTAAATATTGTATCAGCAAATTCGATAGCTATTTCTCCGGATTTAACGGTTGCCAACGTGATGCAAAGAATTTCCGGAGTTAGTATTGAGCGGGGAAGTTCAGGGGATGGTCAATACGCTATCATAAGAGGAATGGACAAAAGGTACAATACCACCCTTATTAATGGAGTAAAAATTCCAAGTCCTGATAACAGAAACCGCTATGTGCCTTTGGATATTTTCCCATCGGACATCGTTGAGCGGATTGAAGTAATAAAATCATTAACTCCTGAAATGGAGGCAGATGCGGCAGGTGGGGTGGTAAATCTTGTTATGAAGAATGCGCCGGATAAATTTAAAGTGGAAGGCAACCTGAGTACAGGCTACAGCCAGTTATTCTTTAACAGGGATTTTAGTTCGTTTTCCAAGGGCGCTGTAAACTTAAAATCCCCGGCAGAAATTTTAGGAAAGGGGGTATATGCTCCTATATCTTCATTTCCATATAACAACCTGGTAACAAAAGCCGCTATGCCACCCATTAACAAGAATTTTAGCCTTACGATTGGCGACCGCTTTTTAAATAATAAACTGGGAGTAATATTTTCCGGCAGTTATCAAAATTCTTACAGGGCGAGTAATTCAAACGTTCTGGAACAGAGCGCTACAGTACCGCCGGCCCCGGATGAAAATACTGCCCAGCAGCCGGCCATCTCAAATGTGTTTTCCCGCCAATACAGTTCAAGAATTGACCGGTCAGGCGTGGAGGCAAAAATTGATTATGATTTTAATGAAAACAATTCTATCAGTCTGTTTGCTACCCGTTTTCAGTTGAATGAAATAAGGTTCAGGTTAACCAGTGATTCACTTTTAGGTGGTTATGCCACACCGGATAATTTTATAGGTTCCTATGCAATCTATACCAGGACAGAAACTAGGAGTGACCTGCAGGATATCAATAATATTACCCTACAGGGTAAAAATTTATTATTTAAGGGAGTATCCGCAGATTGGTCTCTTGCTGGGTCTATAGCAAAGAGACAATTACCAGATATTGCCCAGTTTTCTATCGGGCAGCCGGTAGACCCCAACACCAACACAGGAACATTTACTATTGGTGCACTCCAAACAGAAGATGAATCCCGGGAATGGATTCATAATACGGATAAAGACCTCGCAGGATATCTTAACCTCCATTACAACTTAAATATCTTTGGACGTGCTGCTTCATTTAGCATTGGCGGGATGTATCGTCATAAAGAAAGGGATAACTACGATAATTCCTATGATCTCACACCGGTCAGTGATCCGGATTCTGTATATCAAAAATTCGTTTCTATACCGGCTTCTAAATTTACATTCGTACCTGCAAATGGAGCACTCGGCAATGCAGCTGAAAATCCTGGTATTTACCACGCTTATGAAAATGTATGGGCTGGTTATGGGCAGTTAAAATATTTCATCAGCCGCCGCTTTGAAGCATTGGGTGGCCTTAGGGTAGAAGGAACACACCAAAATTATGTGTCTTCCCTGAATCCAGCACTGCCCGGTAAATCAGCAGATATAAAATACATTAATTTTCTTCCAGGGATACAGGGAAAATATTCTTTTACAAAAAGAAAGGATATCCGGTTTTCCTATTTCAGGAGCATTTTCCGGCCTGCTTTTGCAGACCTGATTCCTTTTCCTGACAAGAGCAATACGAATGATACATATTTAATAGAAGGGAACCCTTATATAAAGCATACTGTAATTGATAATTTTGATGTTCGGTATGAACTGTTTCCAAAAGGGCTGGACCAGTTTATGATTGGAACCTTTTATAAGATAATCACAAACCCGATTGAATATGCGTTTGCTCCATTTTCAACTACTACCGGCAGCTATGGGGCTACCCCTATTTTATCTCCCCAAAATTTTGGAACTGCCAGGAACTTCGGTATTGAATTAGTTTTTAGAAAATATTTCGGCAGTTTTGGTGTGTCCGGAAATTACACCTTTACCAATTCAGTGGTTAATGCAACTAAGTTGTATGTGTATCTGACTTCTAACAACAGTACCCAATTTTCAAATGTAGCTGATCGAAGGCCATTGCAGGGACAAAGCGCTCACATAGGTAATTTTTCTTTGTTATATAAAAGTGCGAAAAATAAAATTGACGGACAGCTTGCCCTTGTTTATACAGGTGAACGAATCAATACGCTATCCCAATATAAAGGTTTTGATAATTGGGAAAAACCGACCATTAACCTGGACTTTTCTGCCCAAAAGGAATTCGGCAAGCATTACATCATTTATGTAAAGGCCAACAACCTGCTGAATACTCCTTTCAAATTAATATTGAAGCAGCATAACAATGAGTATGACTCAAAAACCAGGCTTCCCTTCCAGGTAAGCATTGACTATCTGACGGTTCAATTTGATAGATTCTATGCATCCTATTCAATTGGATTCAGATTTAAATTTTAATTATAAACTATAAAAAAATGAAACATTTAAAGATTACCGTTTTAGGAATAATGCTCATAGCGGCATTTGCCTCCTGTTCTAAGAACAGTTCCTCAACTACAGTTTCACAAGCACAGATACAAGTTGGGCAGGCTGTTAGTAATTCTGCCCCGTTATCGGGTGCTATCAAGGGTACTATGCTTGTAGGGCAAACATATACAATCAATGCTGATGTAACTGTAAATGCCGGAGATACTCTATTGATACAGAAGGGTGTAAAAGTTCAGGTTAATAATGGAGCCAGCTTTTTTGTGAATGGGATATTGGTAAGCCTTGGAACAAAGGATGCGCCTGTTACTATCACCGATCCATCCCGCCAGAAAACCACAGGCTCTTCAACAGCAACTTCAGATTCTGCTTATGCAGGAGGATGGGGAGGAATATGGTGTGGCCCTACGTGTCCCTTACTTGTAATAAAATGGACTCACCTTGATTTCGCTGGGGCAGGTCTACAGACAATTCCATTTGCCGGTCCTTCTGTTGGTGATCAATATGCAGTATATTTCGGCAATTATAACGGTGTTTTTGTAATGGAAGATTCCTGGATATATGGAACACCTGACGATGCTATCCGATATTATGGCGGCAATATTTTCATGGTACGCAATACCCTTGAAAAGTGCGGCGGTACAGGTGGTGATGGCTTTAATGCCAAGGGAGGCACCCAAGGCGTTATGGCATATAACGTCATCATAGGCGGCGCTACTAACGGAACCAAATCAGCGAATGATGGAAGTAAAAGCAGGCAATGCATGATTGCTATGTTCAACAACACTTATGTGAATGATGGATTCAGGAATACCGGTACTTTTGGTGCAAGAGGCGGAGATATTGAAGTAGAAAATAATTCAAGAGCTCTTGCATATAATAACCTCATTGTTGATTGTGCTTTTGGTTTAAGAATTGCAGGTGGAAATAATGTTACTGCTAAGGTTTATCTTGCTGATACAACTGGTCCGCATACCGGTGACTTTATTAGCCAAACCGCCTACGGCCATAATTTTTATTACGTAGATGACGTGGCAACTGCCGACCAAATTTTACCTACCAATGTTGCACAGGCAGT
>PKYU01000527.1:0-7869 GCA_003132765.1 Chitinophagaceae bacterium
TCTATAGCGACAGGTTATACTCAAGCTTATGTTAATTCTGGTCAAATGCAAAATAAGGGAGTAGAACTGGATTTAAAATTCACTCCTTTACTAAGGACTTCAGATGGATTCAGGTGGGACATTGGAGCTAATTACTCTTATAATAAAAAANNACCTAATTTCCAAGGAAGCAATAATGCCAATGCCTTTAATAGCGTTGCACAGGTAGGATTGCCTTACGGACAAGTACAAACAAGTGACTGGGTGCGTGATGCACAGGGAAAGATAATCGTAGATTCAAAAACCGGCCTGCCCTCTCTCGATCCTAATCTGCACTTATTTGGTACCAGTGTTCCTCCCACAAAAATCGGGCTTTATACTACCATCAGTTATAAAGGGTTTACATTGAATGCGGTAGCAGATGGCAGATTTGGAGCGGTTATATACAACGGTATAGGTGGTTCACTTGACTTTACAGGCGTTTCCGCTTATTCCGCTTCATCCGGTCGACAGCCATTTGTTATTCCAAACTCAGTTACCCAGGATGCAAATGGAAAATCTATTCCTAATACATCTATAACAACCGAATCAGGAAATAACTTTTTTTGGGCCAATGTTTGGAACCAGGCAGGAGGTAATTATGTAAACAGTGCAGATTTCTGGAAACTGAGGGAACTTTCTTTATCTTATAACTTCCCCAAAAAATGGTTACAACATCTAAAGATTGTAAATGGGATAACTGTGGGAGTTACCGGGAGAAACCTGATTACGCTTAGGGCTAAAGGCAATGTTTGGTCAGATCCTGAATTCAGCAATACCAATGGAAATGCAAGCGGTAATACAGATATTAACCAATTACCACCAACCAAATTTATTGGAGCTAATTTATCGGTTACATTTTAGAATTGTTAGTTAATAACTATTAAAATTAGGCTATACACTAAAAAATAAATAATGAAAAAAAAAGTAATAAATATCGTTTCAGCACTATTGGTACTGGCGCTGGTAGGAGGATGCAAAAAGGGTTACCTTGATATCAATAATAACCCCAACCAGGCAACAAATCATACACCCGAATTGGTGCTTCCACAGGCATTAACCATAACTGCAGCTTCGCAAAGCGCAGTCGGAAACAGAAATGCTTTTATTTCATGCTGGATGGGATATTGGGCTATAAGTGGAAGTTATGCTACCAGTAATACTGATGCAGCGTCCTATTTTCAGACAACGGGTTTCGGGAATGGAACCTGGGGTGCAATGTATCATAATTTGGAAGATTACGCATACATAGAAAAAGCTGCAATTTCACAAAATAAACCCTTTTATATAGGTGCCGCTAAAATTATGAAAGCGTTGGTATTTCAGCAATTGGTTGATATGTATAATGACGTCCCTTATAGCCAGGCATTACAGGGAACAAATTTTATCCAGCCAAAATATGATCCTTCTGATAGTGTCTACCTTGCCATCACCAATCAACTAGATTCAGGAATAGTATATATGCAAAATCCTTCTGCCTCAGCTTTGGCTAACAGTGATGTGATGTTTGGCGGAAGGACCACAGCCTGGATACAATTTGCGAATACACTTAAATTACGCATATTAATGCGCCAGTCACAGGTAATCAGCCAGGCTTTCTTAAATACTGAACTTGCCAGCACTACAACAAACGGGGCAGGTTTTTTAACTGCAAATGCCGCAGTAAATCCAGGGTATGCTAACAATGCAGGGCAGGAGAATCCTTTGTGGGGATTTTTTGTTTCACAAACCGGACTCCGCAATACAGGAGGCACATCAGATTATTTCAGAGCACAACAGTACTTTATTTCCTTCCTGGTTAGTAATAAAGATACGTTCCGGTTAAGAAGAATATATTCTCCCGGGGGAAATGATTTGGTCGCAGGTAATAACTCAACGCTTGATGCCACGCAATTCCCAATTTCCTCTTATATTGGGAATCCACTTGGTTCTGGTCAATATGGCTTGGGTGGCAGCCAGGCATCGTCATTAGGGGAAGGATTATTAAAATCAGTTAGCCAGGATGCAATTATAATAAGTGCAGCCGAAAGTTATTTCCTCCAGGCTGAAGCTGCATTAAGGGGATGGAACTCATTTTCTGATCCCACTGGCAATTTTNNACAATATTTAGAATCGAATAATCCTGCACCTAACAACCCGGCCAATGAAGCCGCGGCACTAACCAGCCAGGCGGGAAATCTTCAAACAAACTATAGCGCCTGTACTACAGATGCACAAAGGCTGGCCTGTATTATCAGACAAAAATGGGTAGCAATGAATGGAGTAACTCCATTTGAAGCATGGTGCGATTATCGCAGGTTAGGATTGCCTGCTGATATTCCAGTTTCCATTTCAATTTACGTTGATAATCCGCCAGCTATCCCTGTCAGGTTTTTATATCCTTTGAGTGAATATACTACCAATACGGCGAATGTAAATGCGGAGGGAACAATAAATGGGCATACGAGTACTATTTTTTGGAATAAATAAAATTAATTATTGNNTAAATTATTAATATAAAAAATACACATAATGAAAAGAAATAATTTTAATAAACTGCTTGTATTGCTAGGAGTCCTAATCCTTGGTGGTTTAAGTTCTTGTATAAAGGATTATCGAAAGAATGAAACTAACCTGAGCAACCTGCAGGCAGCAACTGTTAGTATAGTAGAAGGTGGCCAATATCAATTTGGTTCGCAGGCACTGCTTTATCCTGCGACTGATCTGGTTGATACAGCTTTATTTCATCTAAACTATGCAGCAGTAAATGTTGCTCCGGCAGATGAAATATTTTCTATAGCAGTAGACCCTACAGCACTTACAACCTATAACGGCCTGGGGGGAGTGAAATATGAACCACTTCCTGATAGTTGTTTTACTTTTACAGCCACCTCTGCGACAGTATCTAAAGGCCAGACTTATTCGGCTCCAATTCCTGTAATTTTTTACCCTTCTAAGGTTGACGCTTCAAAAAATTATATGCTTCCCATTAGTATAACACAGGCGCCTGCGGGTATAACTATTAGCAGTAATGTTAGCACTATTTATTATCATTTTATCGGCAACCCAATTGCAGGAAACTACATGGAGAATTGGAGAAGGTGGAATCAATCAGATACAACCGGTGCACCTACCTATAATTTTACCGATCCCAATATTTTTGCTCCCGAGACTCCTACACAAGTTTCGGCTGCAAGTGTAGAAAATGGGGCATTATTTCATATTTCGTTTACTAATACCAATGGTGTATTAAGTAATTTTAATGTCACACTGGACCCATCATCCTGGGCGAACTTTGGTGCAACTTCAGTTTCGCAAGCACCAGTAATTCTTACAGCTGATCCTGTTAATGGAATTTATTCTTTTGTTTATAAATATTCATTGGCCTCAGGAGCAGCAAGAAGTATAATACAGACGTTTACTAAAATACCTTAATTGAAGCTCCATACGGAAGAGAAATATTAATGAGAGTATATTAAAAGTGCTTATAGATTAATTACCCCTATTTAGGCAAAAATTTTGGCAGAAATAAGTTATCATCAATTCTTTTCAAGATTAATATGCCGTTTCAGATTTGGAACGGCATTTTTTATTCATAAAATCTAGTGATTTATTAAAAATATGGCTTCTGGTAAATGAATTCACATTTTATATTTAAAATTGAGAATGTATTTCAATTTTCATTCACTCAATGACATACGAATAAAGTAACCAGTAATGATACTTTAGAGCTAGCCTTAAGTGGTATGAGAGGCGTTGAATATTAGATAAGCTATAAAAAAAGAGGAGTATAAAGAAGAGGAACCCTGGAAAATCCTTTATTAAACCTTTTAAGGTTCCTCCAAAGGTCACGCTTTTTTGAGGCCAAAAATGCGTTAAAATACATAAAGATTATTTTACCGATATCGCACTTTGCGTAAATAAGGGAAGAGGAAACCGAGTTTTATTTTTTATTTATTTAGCGATTGTACAAGACCTGTAAAAAAATTATCATTATGACTCCCATTCCCATTTTTATTAAAGTAATCAGCTATCTTTACTTTTTCTGACGGGAACGCCTTTTCAATACTCCTTTCTTTANNTTTCTTTAAAGGTTATTATTTTCGGCATGCCGTTTTGATAAGATATATAATAGGAAATATTATCAACGAATTTGTCATAAACATCCCCTTCTCTCATTCTTAACATATCAGTAGGGTCTGCTTTTACAAAGGTTGCTTTCACCAGTTTCAACAAAGAATAACCTTTTTTGTTACTCACTAACACTTCAAAAAAATTTGATGTGTCTAAAGGATCATATAAGGATGCAGAGGCGAAGCTGTATTCTTTATCAGTGTTCAATGTAAAGCCAGTAATTTGATCTTTCTCAGCCTGCAGTAAGACAGAAGAATCTTTCCATTTCATAAATAGTTGCTGCCTCACTTTATCATATAGAAAAGAATAGTTTTTACCAATTACCTCATTGTTGATAGTGGTAACACTTCCACTGGTCCAGGAAGGGAAAAAAAATTGGGAGCCCTTTACTTCTCCTGAGTTGTATGTTTGAATTCCCTGAATTTGCCGGCCTGCATTTGCCGAAACTTCTTTGAATTCTGCTCCAATTTGGGCAGACTCAACCTGGGCATAAATNNCGATTTTTTTAAACATCCTATTTTTCATTATGGTAAATTATAGTCATATTAAGTAAATCCAAACCTATTGCGATTCCCGGGCTTCATTAATCATAAATAATCTCCAAACAAAAGTAATTGAAAATCATCAGTTGCTTTTGCTTCCCGTCCTCTCAAATCCTGAAGTTCATGATTCGTTCCTTCTTAAAGATGCAAACCTTTTAGCCATTTTTTTATCATTTGCTAAACGGTTAAATTCTTTTTTGAGAAATTAGGAAAATTTGAAACATGAAATGGCCCTTACTTAGAAGTTGTACCAATCNNTTAACATTTTTTTTGCAATTCTGACTAGACCATATATATTTGCCCTATTCTTAAAATTATTGTAAACTAATTTACGCATGAGAAAAATTTTGTTTTTATGGATGAGTATCCTGATACTCACCATCTCTGGTGTTTATGCACAGAAAAGAGAAGTTACCGGGAAAGTTACTGATGCCACCGGGAATCCTATTCCTGGCGCGAGTATCAAAGTGAGAGGTGAGAAAGGCGGTACCAGTGCGGACGCCAACGGTAATTTCAAAATGGATGTTTCCCCTAATGCAACCCTGGAAGTAAGCGGCGTTGGGTATGAGCCGCAGGATGTTCCCGTGAAGAATCTGACTAACATTTCTGTTTCTTTAGGATTATTTGAATCAGAACTGAGTGCTGTGGTTGTTACGGCTCTTGGTATCAAGCGTGAGAAGAAAGCTTTAGGATATGCGGTTTCTACGGTTGACAAGACCGAGCTGGAAATGAGGCCCGAGGCAGATTTAGGACGGGTTCTCAGCGGAAAGGCCCCTGGCTTGAATATTTTAAATACAAGTGGCCTAAGCGGCAGTGGAACCAATATTAATATAAGGGGTATCAGTACGATTACGGGTAATTCTACTCCCTTGTTTATAGTTGACGGTGTTCCATTTGATGCCGGCACCAACTCCCAATCAAATTTTACTTACGGAACGCAAACCCCCAGCAGGTTTCTTGATTTAGATCCCAACAACATTGAAAGTGTGAGTGTCCTGAAAGGACTCAGTGCAGCCACATTATATGGGGAAGATGGAAGAAATGGGGTTATCCTGATTACTACCAAGAACGGGGCTACTCAAAAAACCAGGAAAAAATCGGAGATCTCCATTTCCCAATCCTTTTTCCAGACTGAGGCGGTACTTCCAGAATACAACCAGAAATATGGAGGCGGTTTTGATCTGAGCATTGGTCTGGCCTTTTTCAGTAACTGGGGTGCAAAATTTACCAATCCACCCACCCTGGTTACNNTCCTTATGATAAGCCACAGTATGCGGCAGCTTTCCCACAGTACCAGGGAGTACCTTATGAGTATAAATATTATAACAGTGTTCCCCGGTTTTTCAGAAAAGGTTTAACAAGTATTACCTCAATTAACGTGGCAGGGTCAACGCCGACGGTTAATTATAATATGAATTACAGTTACAATGATGACCAGGGGTATCTTCCAGGAAATGGGTTGGCCAAAAATTCCTTTGGATTCGGCGGTACTGCCAAACTCACCAATAAATTCACTGTTTCTGGTACCATTAATTATGTAGTTACCAAACAAACTTCACCGCCTACCAGCAACAGTTATGGGAATAATGCTACCAATACTTCAGTTTTTGGGAACGTAATGTACACTCCAACGGCTGTTGATTTAATGAATCTGCCGTTCGAAAATCCACTGGATCATTCCTCTGTGTATTACAGGAATGGGAACGATATTCAAAATCCAAGATGGACACTTGCCAACGCCTTTACAGAGGATAAGGTAAACAGGATATTCGGCCAGATGCAGGTGCGCTATGAAATTATGAAAGGGCTGGATTTATCATACAGGATCGGGGTTGATAATTATTCTGAATTCCAGGACTATGCCCAGAATAAAGGGGGTATCAATACCCCAACAGGTATTTACCGTACTTCAAACGGAGTGAGTACGATCTGGAACCAGACCGCATTGCTGACGTTTAACCGCAATATTGGTAATAACTTTAACCTGAATATTGATGCAGGGGCCAACTCAACAAAGACCGAATACAATCAAAACGGCCAGACAAGCCAGCAGCAGCTGGTATATGGTATCATGAACCATTCCAATTTCGTATCGCATAGTGAATATAGTGAAGCGGGGAATGCACTGAATTATGATCTGAAAACACTGGACCTGGGCGGATTCGCATTGGCCACTTTAGGGTACAAGGATTATGCTTACCTGACGCTGGGCGGGCGCAATAGCTGGAAATCAACAGTTGAGGATGCCAACAGAAGTATATTTTATCCAAATGCCAGCTTTTCCTTTATACCTACTTCAGCAATAACAAGCTGGCAAAATAGCAAGATCGTAAATTATTTGAAATTGAGGGTAGGGTATTCTACAAGTGCAAATTATCCTCCTCCTTATCAAACCAGGGCTTATTTGAATACAGCTACCAACCTGTTTCAAACTTCAAAGGGTGCACCAATCAATATCAATTCCATTCCAAATTTATTGCCCAACCCTAACCTAAAACCTGAATTGCTCAGTGAAACTGAAGCCGGGGTGGAAGGTAAGTTTATTAATAACAGGTTAACTCTTGATCTGACCTTTTACCAAAGAGTAGCAAAAGACCAGATATTAGATCAGCCACTGGATCCATCTACCGGTTATACGGACGAACAGATCAATGCCGGGCAGGTTACCAACAAAGGCATTGAATTGCAGCTTGGTTATACCATCATTAAATCAAGAAACTGGAAATGGGACCTCACAGGAATGTACACTATTAACAAAAGCAAGGTTTCTGATATACCGGTGGACCTAAAGGATATCCTGATTTCCGGTTACTCCAACGAAGGCACATTTGCCAAGAATGGATATGCATTAGGCGTTATCGAATCGAATTATTTTGTAAAGGACCCCAAGAGCGGTAAAAGAGTGGTTGGATCAGANNTCAGCAATGGCATTGCAGTGATTGGGGACCCTAATCCAAAATATAAATTGACGGGCATCACTTCTCTTAGTTATAAATCGTTTAGCTTCAGGATGCAATGGGACTATACCGAAGGTGGGGATATCTACTGTGGAACTGCCGGCGCCTTATTGGGCAGAGGGGTTACCCTAGATACCCAGTTTGACCGGTCCCTTCCACTAATTTTACCTGGTGACCTGGAGAATGGTCAAACCAATAATATCCAGATTTCTTCTGCTCAGGCCTTTTATGGTAATAGC
>PKYU01000527.1:7898-8073 GCA_003132765.1 Chitinophagaceae bacterium
TATCGATATCCATTTCAGGTACCAATCTTTGGTACTACGCACCCAACTTCCCAAAATATATTCATTTTGACCCGGAATCCGATGGTTTGGGTGTGGGTAATGGAAGAGGAATGGAATTTCTTACCGGACCCTCTGCACGTCGTTATGGAGCAAGTATCAGAGCAACCTTCTAAAA
>PKYU01000595.1 GCA_003132765.1 Chitinophagaceae bacterium
TTGAGTAATTAATATCTTTTTTTTCACCTTCAACGGTTTTTGTATAATCCAATACTAAACTTAAACCGAAATTGTTTTTTGTTATTGTGAAGGAAATTGTAGATCCGGTGGTCCAGGTTGTTGTACCATTAAAACACGTAAACTCCTTTGGAAGTACTTTAATGAAGGTATTTACATTTAGCTGTAAACATCGATTTACTGTAATAGCTCCGGTTGTATATCTTCCCATAATTTAAAGTTTAATACCATAATTTAATATCCAAACTGTGTAATTACAATTTGTTCCTTATCCTTCATGGTTTACAATTTTTTTTAATAACCTAAATCTTTAAAGTTGCAACGGCATTTATTACTGTTATTCTGTTATTTATTTTGCTGCTAATGTCCGAATTTATTGCTAAAACAGGTTTAAATCCTTTTATGAATGGCATAATATCAAACAGTAATCCCCTCCCTGTTATTTTCTTAATCTTGTTTTTAAAATTGTTCCTGGGGTTGACGTTATTATTACGGCATCGGTGAGCTGCAGGCTCCCCCACATATTTTGCGCTGCAAAACTTGCTATTCTTTTTTTGGGCCGGGTTTAATTCTTTGTTACATGAAAGGCAATATCTTTTAAGGGTAAGATCTTTTTCCCCGTTCTTACCCTTTATCTTAATGGTAAGATCGGGTAATAAATGGTTTTGGCCACTTGGTAAATTCGGGTAATTCTTAAACAGGTTTTGCCATTCATTTTTTAATAGATCGTTTACGATTGTTTGCCAATTATTCCCATTTTTTGTCACTAACTTTTTAAACTTATTTCGTTGGTATTTNNTTTTACTCTCCCAAAACTTTGGATTTTGTCCATCATTCAATAAATCAATTTCATCTTGTTTTAATGGTAAGGTTTTTACATTCCCGCTAATGTCATAAATTAAAACATCATTCCAGGCGTTTATTAAAATCGGTTCTAAATTGGAAAGTTTTGTAAAGTCTTGAAGATCGGATAGAAATTTAATTCCTTTATTGTTTAAGGATTGCATCTTTAAAAACTTCAATTCAAACCTCATTAATTTTTCCGGTAAATCAAATTGCAAACCCTTATCATAAATTTTTACTGCATACTGTGAGAGCTGGCAAACAATTCCTAAACAAACCCCGTCCCGGTTGGGTGTGTACCTGTTAAATGAATTTCCTTTATAACTGATAACATTACGGTTTAAAAACGGTGATACTTCAAACGGTATACAAACATTCAAACCCACTTCCAAAGTGGAAATTTGCGCCTCTATTGGATTAATGCAAAGGTTTTTTGTAAGGCGGTTAATTTGTTCCTGTAAATCTTGCCATGTGAAGGGGAGATAATTTTTCCCCCCGAAATGATTTTTATGTAAACTCCCTCTTATGGTAAGGTAAAAAGATTTTTTCCCGGTGGCAATATTGAAAATTTCTTTAACAATTAAATCAAAGGTTTCCCACTTTGCCCGGTGGGTGGTTATTATATCTTCATACCTCTTTTTGGTTTTTATTTCGGCGCTGTCAATGTCTACAGTAATACCAAAGGAAATATTAACGGACCGTTTCCAGTTCTCAAAATCTTCAATTTTGTATTTTATCGTTATCCCATCCGTCATTTAACCTTATCTTTGTTACAAGTGAAATGCAGAAATGTATTTCGGCAAATTTTGAACACATGAAGGGAAGGGTAATACCTTCCTTTTGTGTTTATAATTTGTTAGTTTCCGAAATTTTCTATCCATTTCCGTAAATTTTATAGTTCGACCTGGTCCGTTTCCGTACGTTTTTTATTTGGTGTCCGTAATTGATTGTTTTCCGATTGCATTTATAAAAAATGTTTGTGCAATAGATACGGTATCATATCATTTATAAACTGTTCCCTGGCATCTTTTTTATCAATATAAAATCTTCCAAAATAGAAGACTGCTACCCGGCTGTTATCCTCTGAAAAATGAAAAAGGCAAAGGGTAAGTATCTTTTCATCTTGCAATCTTTCATAATCATTTCCGGCATACCATTGTTTAAAATTCGTTTCCTGTAATCCTGTAAAGAATTTAAAACTTCCCTTATTAAACTTTTCCTTACCCCTTATTATTTCTAAGGCGTTACATTTAATTTGGTGAAGTTGGGTGGGTTCAACTTTTAACTCATAAGGCAAACGCATTACAGGCGTTTTTTCCGGCTGATTTGCTGTTTTGGTATAATACCCTGTTTGGGGATCGTTTGCGTAAAATACAACCTTGTGGATCGGCAAATTTGAACTGTTATACATGGTCTTTCCTCCCAAAATCTATTTTTGTAAGAGCTGCCTCAATTTCACTTTGTTTGTATAACACCCTAACCCCAAACCGATAACCTTTTATTTTGCCGCCTTTGGTGTACTCATTCAAAGTTGGTAATGATACATTGAGTAATGCCGCCGTTTCTTTTCGGGTTAAATACTTTTCTGTCTGGGGTGTTTCCTGGGGTTTAATTCCGTTAAAAAGGGGGGTTAATTTTTCGGCTATTGCTGCTGCCAGTTCATTAACCGGGATTGTAAAATTTAATTCGTTTGCCATATTTATAATGTTTTGCAAACGAAATTGAGCGTAACGAGAATGTAACGGGAGCGCTCCCGTTATTTTTTCTTATCTTTTTTTATTGCGGCTATTTTAGTTTGTTTTAAAATGCCAATGTGGGAGAAAATATGGGTAATTGTTGTTTCGTTACTTTCCTTAAACGGATAATGTTCACTTTTACTATTGTTAATTTGCGAAAGTATATTCTCAAAGGTTTTACTACTTTTTGTGTCGGTAATATATGCAAGTAATAAACTCATTTTTGCATTGCTGGGTAAGGGATACTTATCATTTAAAAAATCAATAATTCCTAACTCTTTGAGCAATACATATTTTTCACCCGTATTCTTAAACCGCATTAAGTTTTCTGTTATTGAAATTTGCGCTACATCGGTACTTAATCCTTGATTTAGAATTTCCTCATACCTTTTCATTATGCCATAGTGGTTACTTTTCTGTAATGTTCCCCTATCTACATAGCTAAGTAAACTATTTAATTGTTCAAGTTCATCTTTAATAAAATCGGTTTTTGTAGAGTTTTCAATTACTTTCAAATAGCTCTCTAATCTTTTCTGATAAAGAGTTTCAAGTTCATCTTTATTATTAATTGGTTTCAGTTTATAGTTACCCTTATAACCTGTTTTCTTATCCCCTATTTTATAGTTTTCATCCTTTTTTTTATAGTATTTAATTGTGTCCGCTGTAATTTCATCATCATTAGTTACCTCTATTGAAAACATGTTTGCAAACGTTTCTTCAGATAACCTGGTATTAAATTTTTGTGAGAGATGAGGGGGGTAAATATCATTTCCTTTTTCCATTTGCTAAATTTGAAAATGTGTAATACATAGTAAGTATTGGAAACTTATTTGCGGTTTGAATTTCATTAGCGGAATTGTATCGGTTTAAATGTTCACCTATTTATTTGTTTATCTGTCATAGGTCATTTATTTCAATTTTTCCGCTAATTCTTTTTCAAAAACATTAGTTGATTTTATCTTATAATAAACCCAACGTCCGCCTCCCCCATATATGTTGGTTCCTGATAACACAGCACCTTTAAGGTTAACAAGGTTTACTGTAATGGTTGATCCATTTGGCAATTGTTTTACCCGAATGTTAAAATTTCCTGTTACATAACTGGGTTTAATTATATTACCAAAGCCACCTCTAATTGTATTCAATACAACATACGCATCGGGGTCTTTTAGGTTACCTGATTTGTCCTCAAATGTGTAAGAGTTTATAAATGAATATTCATCAGTAACAATTATACCACTTGCCTTATCAATTGTTTTAATGGCCGTTCCCTTTCCTGTAACATAATCAATAGCATTTGTCCAAACTTCTTCAAAAGATTTTTTTGTTTCAATTGTATATGAGGATGGCGCATTTGTAACTAATTTAGTAGGGGAGCAACCGAAAAGAGTTACAATTAAGTTAAGGACAATGACTGGTATTGCTCCCATTATCAATTTTGGTTTTAAATCTTTATTCATTGTGTAAGGTTTAAGGTATTATTTAAAAAACAAACATCATTTTTTCGTAATCTTCTTATAAAATGTATTGATAATAATTTATCCAATGCCTCTATAATTTGAAACCTTGTTTTTCGGGTTTATAGCTCATACACATTTTAAACGGCCCTCAAACGATTCCCAATTTCTGCCTGTCTTAATTCTCTTTGTATAAACTTTTCTTTTATTCTCATCGCCTTTTCTTTTGGGGTTTCCCGAATGTATTTATAAAAAGATTTTTCCGTTTTATGGCCGGTTAATTCCATTATTTCACTGGTATCTAAATCCCCGGCCTTATATTCATTAGTTGCCATACTCCTCCGGGCGGTATGGCTGCTAATAAGTTNNGTAAATTTTTTGCCTCCTTTAATTTGATTGATAGTAACTTCTTTCTTTAATAATTCGCATTTTTTACAAACTAAACTCAGATACTCATTATATTTTTGATTGCTAATCGTAGGCATCGTGTTCTCATACTTATTTAAAATTTGTAATACATCATTTGTAAATGGAATTACAACTACATTTCCTGTTTTTGCCTGTATAAGCTCAATCATTCCATTATCAATATTCTTTGGTTTTATATTGGTAAGATCACTGTATCTTAATCCCGTAAAACATCCAATTACAAACATATCTCTAACCCTTTCTAACCTGGGCGACGCTGTTAAATTGAGTTCCTGCAATTCTTTTATTTCCGCTAAGTTTAAATAGACCGTATCGCTCTTAAAATTGAGCGACTTAAATTTTCTAAATGTGAAGGTGTTATTTGTAGTTAAATTATCCTCCAATGCCTCCCTTAAAAACACTTTCAAATTGGTTATCAATTTACCAATAGTGTTTGGGCCTAACTTCAATTTGATAGTTAGGTGGTCAACAAATCTTTTATAGAACACTAAATCAATATTCTCAAAGTTGATTTTATACCCGGTCTTATTTTCAAAGTTTTGCAAATGTCTTTTGAGGTTATGAAACTGAAAGATTGTACCCTTTGAAAGGGGAGTACCTTTTTCCATGTGCACCCGGGTTCCATTTTCCATTCGGTTTAAAAACGTTTCATAGTAACCCCAAAAGGTATTTTTTTTATTTTCCTCTCTTTCCAGTTTAGTTTCTTTTGATAGGTATTTTCTTAATTTCTCCTTTAAAATACCGGCTGGCAATAATGGGATTTCCGTTTTATTACTGTTTTGATTTTTCCAGTCGACATCAATTTTACTTACATGGGCATCCACATCTTTTATCCATTTATTTAAACTCGAATAGCCAGTTAAACCTTGCCTTGCCTTTTGAGTTTCCCCATTCCAAAATTTAGGATTGATCTTTTTGTCTGTATGAACCCTTATCCTTTGAGTGTTGTAAATAACAGTCAGGAAAATAGAAGTTTCCTCATTACAATGAGGATTCTTTAAATAGAAGTTTACTTTCATTACTTGCAAAAATTTGAACACTCAAATATATCACTATTAAATAGGAGGTGGCAGATTAGGTGGCAGTTTTTTTTAATTTGTCCTGTTTTTCCTTAATTTCTCTTAATTAGGCGGGTAACGGATTTACCAGTATCGATAAGGGTTTAAGTTAGAATAAGGCAGGCGAAAAAAGGGGGGTGTTAATCCTCCCCCTACAGCAAAAGCCTGTAAATTGAAATTTACAGGCTTTTTCATTTGTTTATTGAACTATATCCTAAGAGAATCAAAAACAATCCTAATTCCTTTCATGCTTGCGCAGCAGCTTCCTTAATTTGAAATTGGATCTTACTAACTAGTTCATTCACATCAAAAGGTTTTGCAATAAAATCATCTGCCTTACAAAATTTCTTAACGTCCGAAAAATTGGTGTGGGCAGAAAACATAATTATGGGAATATCCCGCGTTTTCGGGTTTTCTTTTAATTTATTACAAACTTCTATTCCGTCGATTCCAGAAAGGAAAACATCAAGTAAAATTAGATTCGGTAAAAAAGATTTGATTCTTGGAATTACATCTTCTCCTTTAGGTAAAGCCAATACTTCAAAACCATATCTTTTCAGTACAGTTTCAACTACCCAAAGAATATCAGAATTGTCATCAACTATTAAAACCTTTTCCATTATTCTATTGTTATTACAATAATCAAACCATTTACCTTATAGAATATATATTGAAATTATTTGACAAGTAATTAAGTGAATTTCAATTATGATGTCAGCCATCATTAAAATATAGGCTTGTTAAGAAATTTGAATTCAAATACTTAATTGCTGTTTTATAAGTAGTTATGAATTATATTTTATGATATTTATAATGCAGGAAACCATTTCTCAAAAAATTTTATGCAAAGGTTCAAAACCAAAAAATCTATTTGAATAGTATTTAGATTTCAAAAACATCCAATCCTAACGGTTGTTCAAGCATACTTTTCCCCAATTGATAGGGGAAGATTTTCCGCACTTGTAATTGAAAAACGGCGAAAGCTCCTCCTTGAAAAAAATAAACTAATAGTAACAGCATAAAACTGGTGTTGAAATAATTGGATCAAAGGTCACCCTGGTTACACTTTTATTATTTGCCCGGAAGAAATAAAAGGATGAGATATTTCAAATTCCGAACATTTCTCTTAGCCTTGCATAACCGGGTTTGCTTGCCTGCAATTTAGCGCCTGTGCTGAGCAGAACAAGGTGACTGTCTTTTTCATATAGGTCTATACGGGTTATAAGTTGGGTATTGACGATATAGGATCGATGAATTCTTACGAAATGATAGGTAGCAAGCGATTGTTCAAAAAAAGTCATGGTTCTTTTTTTTAAAAAAGTTCCCTCTTTTGTAATAATTTTTGCATAATCATCTGCTGCCTCCAGGTAATGGATTTGATGAACCGGGATGATTTTTATTTTATTCCCGTCTTTTACCACGATACGATTTTGTTGACCTGCTGACTGTGCTGCAGCCTCTATAACGGCTTGTGACGACTTTGGAACAGGTTGGATCAGCAATTTTTCTAATGCCTTATCAAATCTTTCTTTACTAAAAGGTTTTAGCAGGTAATCGGTGGCATTTAATTCAAAAGCTTTAATCGCAAATTCATCGAAAGCGGTCGTAAATATTACTGCAGGAGGATTTTCAATAAGCTCCAACATTTCAAATCCATTGATCTTTGGCATCTGGATATCCAGGAAAATTAACTCCGGTTCATATTGTAATATTGCTTTCATTCCCTCGAATCCATCATTGCACTCCGCCACAATATGAATATCCGGAAATGAAAATAAATACTCCTTTACAATACTCCTTGCCAGCGGCTCATCGTCAATAATTAAAACGTTCATTTTATTTGAGGTATAAATATGGTTGTAATAAAATGATTCTGATCTTTCACAGCTTTCAAAAGATCTTGTCTTCCAAACAACAGGTATAATCTTCTTTGAATGGAAGATAATCCAAACCCTGTGCCTTTCAGTGGCTGAGACGTTTCCGGATCAAAGGGATTTTTCACGATTATTTTAAGGTACTTGTTTTCTTTCGCTACTTCCAACGATATAATGACATCTCCTGTAGTGTCATATAAGCCAAACTTTATAGCATTTTCCACAACCGGCTGCAACAACATTGCCGGCAATTTAAGCGATAACACATCATCTGTATACGTTAGTTCAGATTGTAGTCTATGCCCAAATCTCACTTTTTCAATATCCAGATAAAGCCTCAGGTATTGCATTTCTTCTTCAAGAGTACTCCATTGCTGGTCATCTTTCTTTAAAGTGCCCCGAAAGAAATCACTTAGTTGTTGAATCATATGCCTTGCTTTCTCTGGTTGATTTCCTATCAATGCACTTATAGAATTAAGGCTATTGAACAAAAAATGAGGCTGCATCTGTTGCCTTATTTTAGATAATTCGGCTTCCTTTTCAAGGCGTTCGGCTTCTGCTTTTCTTTCATTCATTGCCTGCTGTTCTTCCTGTGTATGCCAGAGCAGGCTCATCATAGAAACACAACCTATCATTAAAAACGAAATCCCAANNTTCGATATAGTGAGCATCATCTCTGAATACGAGCCATAAAACTCCCTTCGCAATCAAAAAGCTTATTCCACTTAAGCCAAGACTAACGGCTAGGAGATACCAGTATTTTTCCTGCCGCGGCAGATAATACTGCATATTATTCAGAATAAGCAGGCAACAAAAGGTGACCAGTATATTATTAACCACTAAATCCACCAATACCTGGTTGCCTGTCAGATTAAAGCTCTTCAAAACCCCAATCAGTATTAATGAATAAGCAATAGAAATGATGAGCCAATAGGTGATACCGGCGATAATTATATTCCTCCTCGATGTGCCTGATTTTTTCAATTCAGTATTAATTTAACGGGAGGCATTTCTGCATACTGCGTTCCAGGATATAACTAGCCCTTTGTTCTGTAATTTTTATATAATTCTCGGGTGCTTCTTCTTCTCGAATAGTTGAATAAAGTTCTGCGCCATCTATAAATTCTGTCAAGGCATGCAATTCTGAAACGTCGATAAATTTCCAAAGCACAGGTTTTTGCTTACTATTCAGGAAATTATCCTCTTCAAGATGACCGGTAATTCTCGCCTTTTGAAAAGCATGAAAATCATCTTCAGCATATATAAGTCTTAATTGTTCATCAAACTGCGGTGTATGTTTTCCGTCGCCGCAAGTAATTCTATAAACCAATTTTGCAAGATACCATTTCATACAATTAGTTTTTAAATGAATACTTCAGCTATGCCTGATATTGCAGGTAAAATTTTTAATAATTAGTTATTTCAATGCCACCAAAAACACAGGAACCTTTAAGAATAATAACTTTTCCAGGATCGGGAAAATTAGCATTTATGTTTCGTTTGTCTTCGATACCTCCGAAAACGGCAGTAACTTCATTTTTTACATCCCAATTAGATGGCACTATAAGTTTGGTACCGCCAAAAATATTATTAACTTCAAGTATTATAGTCTTTTGTATATCCGCTTTCAAAAGATTCAATTCCNNTTAAAATTCTTTGACAGGATGTTTTTTTTAACCCCGCTCAATACTGCATTTATTTCTACATATTCTGAGTTCTCTTCTCCACCTGACATGGAATAATCTGCAGGAATTTCATTATTCGCCGGGTTTATATAGTTGGAATCCCCATTTTGCTTTCTTCGTCTACTTTCATAACAGGTAATGAAAGAATTTCTCGGTCTCAAGATATAAATCAATCCTACAGCTATTAATATTAATGGAAGCAGGTAGTTATGAAAATTAAGACCCGGATTTGTTTGATCTATCAAAAAGATTAACCCTATGGTAATTAATATATAAGACCCGGGATTGCGAAACCTGTTTTTAGCGCCAGTTAATATTCCTACGGCAATTAATATCATCGGCCACGTAAACAGCCAGGAGGGAATAGGTGCCCCCATTTTATATGCTAACAATAAGATCCCCGCTGCCAGAAGTATCAGTCCGCTCCATATCCTGGGAGTTCTTCCTCCGCCAAACTGTTTTATCTCATTTTCGTTCTTTTCCATAAAATTTTATTTATTAATTCCTAACAAAAGTATATTTAGAAAATATTGATGAAAATAGATAATAGGTTTAGGTAAAGAAAAAATCGGTAAGCTGTTGAATTATGACGGTAAATATTTTTTCGGAAATATTTAAACCGAAAAACAAAACAATCTTCTTCATGTTATAAATTATTTTTTAATCTATGAGTCAAAAAAAACTCAAAAGGTTC
>PKYU01000551.1 GCA_003132765.1 Chitinophagaceae bacterium
ATACAAACGGTTTCACGAACATAAGTTTCAACATTCAAAATAACGCGGGTTCGTATGCTTCAAACCGTTTTGAAATTATATTTTCTATTTCTAATGCTATGCCGGGGAATATTACATCCTTAAAAGCATACGAGGAGGGTAGTAGCAATGTTAAGGCTGAATGGATGGTACCTATTGAGCAGAATATAGAAAGATATGAAGTGGAAAAATCAAATAACGGATCCAATTTTTTTATTATTTCAACGAAGTCCCCTTTGTTTAATCAAGTAGGATCAGCAAAATATGATGTGGAAGACGCTAATCCTTTTGAAGGGGATAATTATTACCGCATAAAGAGTATAAGTTCCAATGGAGCAATATCATATTCTCCCGTTGCAATAGTATTTGTTGGGAACGGAAAGGAGGGGATCACTATATATCCTAACCCAGTTAACGGCGGAACGATAAATCTTCAATTGATAAATCAACTTCAGGGTAAATATAAGATCCGTTTATTAAACGAAATGGGACAGGAAATTGCTCAGAAACAAATCAGCTTTGAAGGAGGTAATGGCACTGAACCTATTAAATGGGATAACAATCTCGCTCATAGTATGTACCAGGTAGAGGTGATTAAGCCGGATGGAACTATAAAAATCCTCGAAATAAAATACTGAAGTAATATTCAAAATAACGTTGAATAATGAGATCCTGGCAGAGAATGCCAGGATCTTTCTTTTGCCGGAATTTTTTTTATGATTTTTGATTTTCATTTAAAAAATGAACTCTTTATCCAAAATAATTACTCTTCCATTCACAATAATATCAACAATATCGTATTAGAGCCGAGAAGTACTAAGTACTATAGAGTATGTGAGACCAAGAGACCAGCCCATTACCAATCAAGGAGGTTTGGTATATCAGAACCTTTCCATTTCAGGATCGGGAAATAAATACGCCCCTCCCGTAATATTAGTGGTCCAGGGAAATCTATCAAATTCAGGAAGTTCGATATTCATGCACAATGAAAAAACGATATTACTTAATGGTAAGTGAAACCAAAGCTTTGCCAGGCTAACTTATAATAACCTAATACTATCAAATAATACCAAAATGACTGATGGTAACTGTACCATTTCTGACAGTTTAAAGATAGGCCCAGCTACTACGCTTTCAATAAGGGCTTCTGATACAATCACGCTTCATTCTGATGCCAATAAAACTGCCAGGGTAGCTCAAAAAGAGGGTAGTATCAATTATAACGGAACCGGTCAATTTATAATTGAACGGTATATACCTGCCAGGAAAGTCTGGCGCTTTTTGTCCGTTCCGGCAAACACTTCCCAAACGATTAAAGATGCCTGGCAGGAAGGTTCAGGCAACACTACAGAAAATCCATATCCAGGTTACGGCACCCAGATCACCTGTGATCGCGCTACGTGGTCCACCGATGGATTTGATCTCTTTTCATCAGGAGGCCCTTCCATGAAAACATTAAATTCTGAAAATGAGCATTACATTGGAATATCGTCAACAAATTCCACCTTCAATCCTCCTTCAGGAGGATACATGACTTTTATAAGGGGTACCAGAGCATCCAATACTTTCGCATCGCCGGTTTCAGCCACAACATTGGGAATTCAGGCAGGCTTGTTACCGGGGATCAACCTGTCATCCAGCCGGTTTCCGGTGAAATAGTACCCATAAATAATCCCTTTGCATCAGCAATTGATCTGCGCAGATTATCCAACAAGGATAATTTATTTTTTTATGTAAGGGACCCAAATCGTGGTGGAGAATTTGGTTTTGGGGCTTACCAGATTCTAGCCTGGAACGGAACCGATTATGATGTTATTCCTGGAGGCGGTAGCTACGAAACCACAGCGAACTTTATTGAAAGTGGCCAGGCTTNNTATGCTTCACTTTTTTTGAATGAAGAGGTAAAAAACGGTTCGACATACGCAACTATTCCTTTTACACCCCTTAGCGCTATCGGTCAACAATTAAGAACAAATTTATATGTTAAAAACCAGGACGGGAGTTCGACCCTCGCTGACGGTGTACTAAATCAATTCTCAGATATTTACGATAATATAATTGACCGGAATGATGCATTAAAGTTTCACGGATCCGGGGAAAGACTATCCATTAATAACCATACATCTATTTTAGCTATTGAAAGGAGGAATAAGATTACGGTCCAGGATACTCTTTTTTTTCCATTTGGAAGGATTAGCAACAAAAAGTTACCAGATGGAACTGATAGCTTCAAAATTATACGAGACAGGCCTTGAAGTATTCCTGGAAGATTTATATCTTAAATCCCGCACTTCATTGAGTCTTAATGATACTACAAAAGTTGACTTTTCAGTTGATGATAATTGCAGTTCAAAAGATCCAAATCGTTTTCGAATAATATTTGAGGCTGCTGCCGGCCCGCTACCAGTATATTTTTCCAGTGTGAGGGCTTACGCTAAGAATAATGATATTTCAGTAGAATGGAAGACAGAAAATGAAAATAACATTATGTATTTTGAAATTGAAAGATCTTTTGATGGTTCAGTATTCAAGAAAACCGAAAAGATTGAGGCTGGTAATAATCTTCAAAATAATTATGAGTGGATAGATATACATCCTGAACCCGGAACATGGTTTTACCGAATTAAAAGTATTGAACGGCAAGGGGAAATAAAATACAGTCCGATAGTAAGCGCCAGGATATCAATTGAAGGAAGCAATTTTTTCGTTTATCCCAACCCGGTACAAAATGGCGTCATCAATCTGAAATTTGTTAATCAGCCTGGAGGGAATTACAAAATAAGATTACTTAATAACCTGGGTCAGGTAGTCTTAAATAGGATCGTTAATCATTAGGAAGGTTCCGAAACAGAAGTAATACAAGGTTCAACCAATTTTACCCCGGGATCTTACATTATGGAGATTAACTCGCCGATTGGAATTAATAATTTAATAAATTTAATTTATTAGCTGCAGAGAATATTTATCGGTAAGAAAAAATGGACTTTCCATATTTCCCTTCAGGAAAAGTTTTCAGAAATTTTAAATATTTCAAAGTAATTTAATGATGATTTATAGCTTACATTTTACAATTCAGTAATCTGACTGATAAAGGCGACCCAATTAATCGTTTATCACTTATGATTTGAAAACTAAACTACCTTCGGCTA
>PKYU01000208.1 GCA_003132765.1 Chitinophagaceae bacterium
ATCAGTAAGCCCCCTCGTTACGATAATCATCCTGGTACTGTCTTTCATAAGGTCTTTAAAACATTCGGCCTCCGGTTTGTAGTCAGCTATTATTTTTGCCTTTGGAAATAAAGCTTCAAAAACCTGGATCTGAGAATCAATAACCGGTTTAAAAGATTCATCCACACTTATATGGATGGTACCCTTAACCGGCGAGTCCAGGTCGGGGCGATCATTACCACCAGAACATCTTGAAAAAATAAGTATAACACCAGCCATTATTGCCAGCATTCTTTTTATTTTGCTCATTAATAAATGAATGTTCATTAATCTTTATAATAATCTTTTTTAATGCCCCTGTAAATTCTCCAAGACCCGTAAATAATAACAACAACTGCAAAAATTTTGGCAATTGTACTATCGGAAAAATTACTATTAAGATGAAATTCTTTTGAGAAAAAAATTATAATCCCAATCCCAAGATAAATAAATCCCATTCCAAAATCCATAATGCTTTTCATCAGCATATACCGCCTTGTTTTGGAATCAGGCGTATTTTCAAATTCTTCAAGACTCATATCTAAAAATTTTCTTAAGCGCAAGGCAAGATAAAATAAAATAGAGAAATTGCCTTTAAAACCACAAAATCATTTCTTATTATTCGAAATATTTCTAAAATTAGCTCCTAAACCTCGGAAGGAGAATAAAATAATCCACAATATTTCAAACTTAGCTTTCGAAAGGAAATTCGTTCGAAATTCAAATCTAACTTCCCATAACTTCTCAACTTTTCACTTCTTAACCTGGGATTATTCCCACTGCTTTACATTTATTCATAGATAGTAAAATTTCTGTTGGTGCTGCTCATAAATTGTTAATTTTATTCAATCTGCAGTTTCCCAAAGGTCTTCAAATTTGGGAAGAATTATTCCTGAAATATATGAACGTATGTCCTTACTAAATTTTTGATTTTACAATCCATTTCATAATCCTATTTTTGATTTTTACCATTAAAATACTAAACTATTCATTCGTAAGATGCTGGTCAGTATATTTTGCATAAACTTCATCCAAAGAATTTTGAGTTGTATCAACATTTGAAATAATTCTGATCACCCGATTGATAAGCCGTCGGGTAACCTTGAAAACCATATTTTTGCGGCTTATATTTTATTTATCTACAGGAGGCAAGCATGAAGCCAGCATTACCACAGGGGACCAGAGATTTTAGTGCGGAAGTAATTCGCAGGAGACAATTTATTTTAGATACCATTAGAAAAGTTTTTGAATTATATGGTTTTGAGCCCCTGGAAACACCTGCAATGGAAAACCTGGAAACGCTTATGGGTAAATATGGCGAAGAAGGCGATAAACTTATCTTCAAAATCCTCAATAACGGACTTGATAACCCTGCAAAAAAATCAGAAGCTCAAAACAATTTCGAAAAAATACTGGAAGGTAAAAATGAAAAAGGCATTACCGAAAGAGCACTTCGGTATGATCTTACTATTCCTTTTGCAAGATATGTTTCCATGAACTTTGGAAAACTAACTATGCCGTTTAAACGATACCAGATGCAACCCGTTTGGCGTGCTGACAGACCGCAGAAAGGAAGATACCGGGAATTTTATCAATGTGATGCTGATATAGCTGGAACATCTTCATTGATTAGTGACGTTGTGCTTGCAGAGATTTACCTGCAAGTTTTCGAGGAACTGAAAATCCCGGTCGATATAAAAATTAATAATCGAAAAATTCTCTTAGCACTTTCAGAACTATGCGGCGGAACTGGTATGATGCCTTTAATTACAATTGCAATAGATAAGCTGGATAAAATTGGCCTGGAAAAGGTAAAAGCCGAATTGAAAGAAAAAGAATTAACGAACAAGCAGATCGAATTAATCGAAAAATATTTAATAATAGGTGGGTCAAATGAAGAAAAATTAAATAAGGTTTCAGACTTATTGGGAACGATCACGCAAGGCAAAACAGGAATTGAAGAACTTCGGTCTGTCCTTGGTTTGATGAATGAAGCCGACGGACAATCTTCCTCACAATCGATTCTTGTAGATTTCAAATTGGCAAGGGGACTTAACTATTATACCGGCATTATTTATGAGGCAAGTGCTATAAATGTGGACATTGGCAGTATCGGGGGGGGCGGAAGATACGATGACCTCACTGGCTTATTTGGATTACCGAATATCCCTGGCGTGGGTATTAGCTTTGGTGTTGACAGAATTTATGATGTAATGAATGAGTTAAATATTTTCCCCGAAGAAGTTAATAAATCAACGACGGTTTTATTTTTCAATTTAGGTGAAATAGAATCCAGGACTGCTTTTAAAGAAATGCAGGTTCTCAGAAACAATGGAATTAGTTGTGAACTGTTTTATGAAAACGTAAAAATGGATAAACAATTTAAGTATGCTTCAAAAAAAAATATATCCTTTGCAGTAATTATTGGTTCTAATGAATTAGAACAAAAAACATGTATTATAAAGGATCTTTTCAAAGCAGAACAACAAACCATCCCTTTAGAAAACCTTTCTTCATATTTTAAACTATAAACTGGTTACTTTCTTTAAAATTTGCCATTAATAAAAAAATGAATTAGTTTTTCTATAATTATCCTTACAGTCATCTAGAAATACAGAATAAATAATCTTAAAACTATTATTATGAAATCTTTTTTGAAACTTACGCTATTGTTTGTTGGAACAGCATTTCTATTTTCATCCTGCAGCAAGCAAAACGAGGCAGGAAAAATGGTGCCTAAAGATGCCATGTTTGTCTTCCAGGTCAACACAAAATCCCTTAAATCCAAACTCACCTGGGATGATATAAAGCAAACAGGCTGGTATAAAAAGGCAATGAGTGATTCCAGTGCAAAACTCTGGATGAAAAAAATTTTGGATGATCCCGGAAACAGTGGAATGGATATGGATGAAGGCTTAATGTTTTTTGTAGAAAAAAATGCCCCTTTACCAAATGGAATTTTTGGAATGGAGGGATCCATAAAAAATGAATCCGATTTCAGCCAATTCAATAAGAATCTTGATTCAACCGGTACCATAAAGACAGATGGTGGTATCAATATGCTTTCCCTAAAAGGGGAAGGCATAGTAGGCTGGGATAATAAGCATTTTGCATATGTATTTGATGCAAGCGAGGCTCAATCTAAGATAAACTCGATGAATCCTATGGGAAACAAGGGGAATAATGTGGCGCCACTTGTTGATAAGAAGGAGGCGATGTCCACAGCCGTGAAAAATCTATTTAATTTGAAATCTGATGAAAGTCTTTCAAAGAATGAAAAATTTGTGGACCTCCTTAAGGAACCCGGAGACCTCCATGCCTGGATAAATACGGAAGAAATTATGAAAGGATCATCATCACTCGGCTTGCTTGGTATGCTGAAACTTGATGTATTTTTTAAGGATAATATAGGCACATATACCGTAAATTTTGATAATGGAAAAATTGACATTACGCACAAAGGTTATGCAGGTAAAGAGTTGTTCGATTTCATGAATAAGTATAAAGGAGGAAGCATCAACACAGGGATGATTAAATCAATTCCTTCGCAAAACATTTTTGGGTTGCTGGCATTGAATTTTCAGCCGGAAGGGATCAAGGAACTTATCAAGTTAATTGGCCTGGATGGAATGGTGAACAGTTACTCCAATAAAATAGGTTTCACTCTGGATGATTTTGTAAAAGCTAATAAAGGTGATTTGGTTTTGGCTGCATCCGATTTTTCAATGAAAGCAAATGGTGATAATAATAAGAAAGAGCAGGATAATACTGGCATATCCTTCCGTCCAGATTTGAACATTCTTTTTTCAGTTTCCATTGGAGACAAATCAAGTTTTCAAAAACTACTGGATGCTGGCAAACAAATGGGTGGAGCCATGAGAGGAAGCGACTCATCCATTCACTTTGGGCAGAATGACCGTTTCTTTGCAATATCCAATCATCAGCAATTCCTGAATGATTACCTGGCTGGTAATGCTAATAATAAGTATGACTTCCTTGATAAATTAAGTGGACATCCTATTGGGATGTATATTAATATTCATAAAATTCTTACTGAAATAAATAACGGAAAACAAATGAGTGGTGATGCATCTACTATTATGAATGAAAGTTTGAAATTATGGAACAATGTGTATGTGACCTCAGGCGATATTAAGGATGGAGCAATAGTCGGAAATACAGAAATTAATTTCATGGACCAGAATACCAATAGTCTGAAGCAATTAAATCATTATTTTGACCAACTGGCTATTTNNGCACAAATAGGCATATTTTTAATAAATATCTTAAGAAGCAAAAAGACTATGCAGATAACCCTGCAGGAAATTGTACCCGAATACATAAATAAAGACAAAATAAACCATTCCCAGGTTTGGGGTAAGACGGTAGTTATTAATAAAGGTGAACACCTCCATATAGTAGCGCCGTCCGGTAGTGGCAAAACTTCTTTAATCCATTTTATTTATGGATTACGAAAGGATTTTAAGGGAGATATTACATACGATAAAAACAATATTAAAGAGCTTTCTACAGAAAGCTTTTCTTCTTTCCGGCAAAATAAAATAAGCATCATTTTCCAGGATTTAAGATTTTTTGAAGATCAAAGTGCCAGGGAAAATATTGAAATAAAACGCATCCTGAATCCATATTACAATCCAGGAGATATTGAAGATTTGGCAAGGAAACTGGGTGTGGTAAGAAAACTTGACCAGCAAATCAAAACGTGTAGTTATGGGGAACAACAACGCATTGCCATCATACGATCACTCGTGCAGCCTTTTGATTTTTTATTATTAGACGAACCTTATAGCCATCTTGATGAAGACAATAGAATCAAAGCCATGAAACTCATTTATGAAGAATGTGAAAAACGCAATGCTGCCATGGTTTTTGCCGACTTAAAACCACTCGATTTTCTGAAAGGAGAAAAAGTGTTGATGTTATGATAGCACTTGGAAAAAACAAACTGAACAAGGCACAATAGCCAGGAAAAAAATGGAATTATCATATAAAAAAATCCAGCCTTTAATAATCTCAGGCAAAAATATTTTCTCCAAATGGATGGGGTATTTTGGATTAGGAATAGGCGTACTGTTGCTGCTGGTCTCCATGCAGATGTTTATCAATATCCAGGAATTGCTAAAAGAAAATAATCCTCGAAAAAATGGGTTTGATTATATATCTATTTCTAAAACCATTACCAATGAAAATATGGGAAAGGATAATAGATTTACCATGATTGATATTAATAAACTTAATATGGTTCCAGGGATAATCGGCGCGGCTCCGCTGCTTTCCAATCAATTCAGGGTTCGAGCCTCAGCCGGGGATATCATTCCATTCAGTACCGATCTTTTCCTGGAAAGTATTGATAATGATTTTATTGATACGGTACCTCCCTCTTTTTCATGGGAGCCGGGACAGATAATAGTTCCCATAATTTTTTCTTCTGATTTTTTGGAAATGTACAATGTTTTTGCACCTGCCCAGGGGTTGCCCCAGCTTTCTGCAAAGACGATTTCCTCCGTCAATATTATCCTGGAATGTTCAGGACCAAATGGTACGCAAAATTTCAGGGGAAATATCGTGGCCCTGAGTGACCGGATCAAATCAATCCTGGTTCCAAAATCCTTTATGAACTGGAGCAACATGCATTTTAGCGGTGACACTTCTGTCAGGGCATCCAGGGTTTACATTAAAACCAAAGACGCTAATGATCCAAAATTAATCTCCTATTTGGAAGAGCAGAATTATCATCTAAACAAAGACAAAATAAAATTCAGCCGGTTAAAAAGTATCCTTCAAAATATTGTAAGCGCTTTGGGATTATTTGGCGTTTTGGTAATTGTGCTAGCCCTGATGCTTTTTTCTTTTTACCTGCAATTGATGATTGCAAAAAGCAAGGACAACCTGAGGTTAATGTTAATATTAGGCTATTCACCTAAATGGCTGGAAAGGAGCGTTGCCAAAACATGGTTGCCGATATATTTGTTTATTATCATTGCGGCACTGGTAATTACCCAGTTTTTCCATTTGGCATTTCTACATCTTTCATTTGCAGAAAATGCCGATATCTCCCCTTTTCTCCATTGGAGCGTTTGGTTAATGGCAATTTTATTATTGGCTTTGACTTTATTTTTCAATACAAGGCTGGTGAAAAAAGAATTGGAAAAAATTGCATGAATTTGAAAGAACAAGGTTAATTGATATTCTCATA